>JAQUZA010000046.1 GCA_028691595.1 Candidatus Rifleibacteriota bacterium | reverse complement strand
TTCAAGCTGGCGAGTAAGCTGTTCGAGCTCTTCTTCATGAAATTTTCGGTGATCAGTTTCTGATTTTAGCCGTAGCATCGATCTGATGCGTGCCAGAAGTTCAAGCTCGTTAATGGGTTTGGTAATATAATCGACAGCGCCGGCCTCAAAAGCCTCGACCAGATCACTGGTCTCAGCACGGGCACTGACAACCAGAATTGGAATATCCTGATATTTTGCATGACTGCGAATCTCACGAATCGCTTCAATGCCTGTGATATCCGGCATCATGATGTCCATCAGAATCAGGTCTATTTCAGAGTTTTTTTCGGATGGGAGAATACCAATGTATTCGAAAGCCTCAGAGGCCGAAGATGCCGGGTAAATATGGCTGAACCCTTCGGTTTCAAGAATAGCTTCGAGCAGCATCAGATTATCAGGAGCATCATCGACTATCAGAATGCTCATTTTTCGTTCAACGTGTTTGCTCATGTTTCAGAGGCCTCCTGGTCAGGAAGAACGATGCTGAAGCATGACCCTTTGCCCGTAATGCTACAAACTTCAATACTGGCACCAATCAACTCGGCAAAGGATCGGGCGATTGCCAGGCCAAGACCGGCCCCGCCGTATTTTCTCGCCACCCGATTATCAGCCTGTTGAAAAGCCTCGAAGATCAGATCGAGCTTATCTGCCTCAATACCGGGGCCGGTATCGGTAACATCTATTCTTCGGGCAATACCGATGCTATCAGTGATCAACTCAACCTTTATCTGGCCGTCTGAAGTGAATTTAACCGCATTATCAACTATGTTTTGTATTATCTGGCGCAGCTTTATAGCGTCTGTTCTGAATGGAACACAAACTTCGGGCATGACAAGCTCGAGCCCGATGTGCTTCTCTTCGATTAAAACCTGCATCAGATCGATTATTTCGGCAAGAAGATCCTGGAGGTTGACTTCAGTTAGTTCGGTTTCGACATGATGATTTTCGCTCCTCGAAAAATCGAGAATGCTGTTTATAAGCTTCAACAGGGTTTCGCCATTGCGGCTGATGCGGTCTAGATAAAGCATTTCCCGTTCAGAAAAGCGACTTTCGATATTCTTCTGCAGGTGGCGCGAAAAACCTATTATCGAATTTAGAGGAGTGCGAAATTCGTGGCTCATTTTGGCAATAAAAACGCCTTTGGCCTGACTTGAGCGCTCGGCCTCATCTTTTGCATTCTGCAATTCTTCGAGAATACGTTTCTGCTCGGTAATATCACGACTTACACCATAAATGGCCCGATTGGCCCGGTCCACTGTGCTGTTCCAGAGCATCCATCGCCAGCTGCCGTCGCTTTGTCTCAGGCGCAAAACCCTGCCGAGAACGTTCCTGCCGCCAAGAATATCTTCAAGAATATGGCCGTTGCCAGAAAGGTCATCAGGGTGAATTATATCTTTGAGATACTGCCCCTGCAGGTCTTCAGGGGCATAACCCATGACATCCTGCCACTGGGGATTAACTCTCTTAAAAGTGCCTTGAAAATCAAGAATACAAAACATATCGAGCGACATCTGAAAGAAACTGTTGCGCTCGCTGATCAGCTTACGGCTTTCAGAAAGATCGCGAATAAAACCGGTAAACAAACTGCCTGATTCGAGTCTGACCTCGCCCACAGCGAGATCTATCGGAAAAAGCTCACCATTTTTGCGCTGGGCATCGACTTCGCGACCGATCCCGACTATGTGTGGGATACGGGTCTTGAGAAACCTCTGAATATAGCTGTCATGCTTTGAACGATGCGGCTCTGGAGCCAACATCGATACATTCTGGCCTATGGCTTCTGCGTTGGAAAAACCGAACATCTTTTCGGCGGCACGGTTAAAACCCTGAATAATCCCATGGGCGTTGATGATTACTACTCCGTCAACGGCCAGATCGATGATGGTTGCCATCGTCTTCTCGCTGGCAAGAAGGCTTTTTTGCGCAGAAAATAGAAGGTCTTCATCGCTGGCGTGCATTTGCCCTTTCAGTGAGCAAGCTTCACAAACAGCCTCAACAAAGTCATGCCCCCCCAGAGTGATGAATGAGAACCTGAATCTACCGGTGACCTTGCCGGCCTCAGGGTGCGAGAACCGCAAAACCCGTTCAATCGATTCCTGCTGGCGGCTGATCAGGGCATCGAGCTCTGATCTGAAGCTTTCAAGCTGCAGATCAGGATGAATATCAAAAAGGGTAAAAGCACTCTCACTACTGAGCTTGAAACGCTCGAGTGCTTCCTTGTCAGCATATTGAAGCTGAAAGTCTGAAAGAGAAAAAATAAACAGCAACTCCGTGCCTCCAGAGGCATTAAAACCTTGAGCCCGCCCTGTCGGGCATCAGGCCACAAGAACAGATTACCAGAATACTATACCACGGGCGGGGGTTGTGTTATCATAACAAAAATTCCAGAATTAAATTTTTTCCTACGGAGAAACTTCACAATGAACATGCTACCCCCAAATCCGGGTCTAAACCCAATGACCCCCAAACCTTCAGGCCAAGCCTCATCGGCATCTGTTCGCCAGGAAGTAACTCCTCCCAAATGCTTTGGGACAGACTATTTCGGAAAATGGAACACCTCAGGTATGACTCTCGAGTCGATGAAAATAGATCATCCTGACTACCAGCAGAAATGCGCCAACTGTAATCTTTTTGAACGCTGCTATGTGGTCAATCACATCAGGTTACTGCGCATTAAAAAATAAATAAGGCCCAGCCAAGGAAGGAATCAATTCACTATGCGAGCTTACGATATCATCAAAAAGAAACGCGATGGCAACAAACTGACTCAGGCAGAAATTGGCTCCATCGTTAAGGGTTTTGTCGACTGCACTGTCCCTGACTATCAAATGGCCGCCTTTCTTATGGCCGTTTATTTCAAGGGCATGGATGAAGAAGAAACCTACTGGCTGACTGATTGTATGCGCACCAGCGGTGACGTGATCGACCTTGAGGGCATTGAAGGTTTTACGGTTGACAAACACTCTACCGGCGGGGTTGGCGACAAAACCAGCCTGGTTCTTGGCCCGGTTCTGGCAGCTCTTGGCCTGAAAGTCGCTAAAATGTCCGGGCGTGGGCTTGGTCATACCGGCGGCACCATTGATAAACTCGAAGCAATAAAAGGTTTTTCATGTGAGCTTTCGACCGCTGACTTTATCAAAGCCGTTAACACGACCGGCGTTGTTATCGTTGGTCAAACCGGTAATCTTGTGCCGGCCGACAAGAAAATTTACGCCCTTCGTGATGTCACTGCCACAGTTGACTCCATACCGCTGATCGCCGCGTCAATCATGTCAAAGAAGCTTGCCGTAGCGAACAAAGGTCTGGTTCTCGACGTAAAAGTTGGTAGCGGTGCCTTTATGAAAAACCTTGAAGATGCCCGTGAACTGGCACGATTGATGGTAAAAATTGGCAAACAGGCCGGGCGCAAAGTAACTGCCGTCTTGTCGAACATGGATGAACCTCTCGGCGAAATGATCGGCAACTCTGTCGAGGTAATCGAAGCCATTGACACGCTGCGAAACAAAGGCCCGGAAAGCTTCACCACTCTAATCAAGGCTCTGGCAGCTCAAGCTCTGGCCCTGGCCTCTAATCTCAGCCACGAGGCTGCTGAAGCCAAAGTCAGTGAAGTTCTGCAAAATGGCAGCGCTTACAAAAAGCTTCTCGAAATGGTAAGCATTCAGGGTGGCGATGTTTCAATGATTGAAGATTATTCGAAACTTCCGGCAGCCGAAAAGACCATTGAACTGAAAGCTGATCAGGCCGGCTATATAAACCACATCCATTGCGAAGAAATCGGTCTGGCGGCCATGATGCTCGGAGCCGGCCGTGAGACCAAAGAATCAGTGATTGACATGGGAGTTGGTCTCAAGCTGGTAAAACATGTTGGCGATCAGATCAAAGCGGGCGATACCATCGCAGAGCTTTATGTGAACCCGTCACGCGATAACGGCCGGGCTATTGAACGTCTCAAAGCTGCTATCAGTATCACTCCAGACAGAGTGACACCTCAGAAACTTATACTCGACATCATTTCGTGAGTGCTTAATATGCAAGGTTGCACCAGTAACCCCTCGTTGCGGCTTGGCTTTGAAGAGAGCGAGGCCGCAACGCTTTCAAAGCATGCCTGCCTGGCCAGAGAAAGCCGTGGGCGTGAGGTTTTTGAGCAGGATTGTTTCATTCGCACCTGCTTTCAGCGCGATGTTGACCGGATCATCCATTGTGAGTCATTTCGCAGGCTCAAGCACAAAACCCAGGTCTTTCTGTCGCCAACCAATGATCACTTCAGAACCCGCCTCACCCATACCCTCGAGGTTGTCTGCACCGCCCGCTGTATTTCTAGGTGTCTGGGCCTTAACGAAGATCTGACCGAAGCCATTGCCCTTGGGCACGATCTCGGGCACACCCCGTTTGGTCACAGTGGTGAAGAAGTGCTCAACGAAATCAGCGAAACAGGCTTTCATCATGCCCTGCACAGCGTCAGAGTCGTTACCCGCCTTGAGAAAAACGGCGAGGGTCTTAACCTGACCCGCGAGGTCATAGACGGCATTTTAAAGCACAGCAAGGGCAAACACGGTTCGGCTACCATTTCTGATCAGGCCAGTCTACCGCTCACTGTCGAGGCTCAGGTAGTGAGAATTGCCGATCTGGTAGCATATATCAACCACGACATCGATGATGCCATCAGAGCCGGAATAATTACCAGTGATGACCTTCCATCAGAAGCCAGTAAACTACTTGGAAACCGCCACTCGGTCAGAATTCACAACATGGTGCGTGATATTATCGACACCAGCATTAACAGTAATATAATCAAAATGAGCCCGCCGGTCGAAGAAGCCACTGCGGCCATGAAAAAGTTTCTTTACAATGATGTATATACCCGGCCTGAAATCGATGTCGCCGTGCAAAGGTCTAAAAATCTGCTGCGGCAGGTGGCCGAGTGGTATGCTAAACATCCTGACGAACTTATGAAGCACATAAAGCATTCCGTCCCTGAAGATCAAAGTCTGAACCGGACAATTGTCGATATCTTGCCAGCATGACCGATGATTTCGCCTTGCGCCGCTTTCAGGAGATTTTTGTGCCCCACTATTACACCTATTCTGACATAAAAACAAAAAAACCGGAGAAAACCAGCTAGCCATGCTTTCGATAAGCAAAAAGATTTTTTCCGGATTCGGATTCGTTCTGCTGATATGTATCGGCGTTTCAGCTCTGGCAGGCTTAAACATGCTTAAACTCCGGGATATAATCGATTATCTCAAGGGCAATTACACCACCGCCATGCTCAACGCCCAGGAATTGATGGCAAACGTACATCTGAGCGCAACCTCAATAACTGAACTAGTTAGATCGCTGCGCAATCGTGACGAATCCCTGGCTCTTTACAACTCGGCCAAAGAAAGCGCTTTTTCGCGACTTGACAGCATCGATGCCAATCTTAAAGATCCATTTTTAAAGAATGCCCCAAATGTCATTGCCTTCAAGCAGACAACCGAATCAAATCTTCTCGAACTTTATGATCTTGGCGACAACTATATCGCCCGATCTTCAGAACAGGAAATTCCGGCCGCCAGCGCCACCGAGCTGCTGACAGCCATTCGCGACAAGGAAATCGAACTGACATCAAAATGTCGCAGCCTCTGCGAAGCCTTATCAAGCTATTCGAGGCTGATAACCCAGAGAAACATCGATTCAATGTTTGAAATCATGGGCTATGTTGTCAAATTATTCCCCTTTATTCTGCTCATTTTCGGGATAGGCTTCACCATGTTCATTTCGAACGGCATTTCACGGCCTCTCGAAAGAATTGTCAATTCAATGTCAGAGGCCGAAAAGGGTCATCTGAACACCCGTCTCAGCTTTGATTCGCATGATGAGTTTCAGAGAGTGGCCGAAAGCTTCAACCGCATGCTTGAAGGTATCTGTCAGATGATTTCAAAAGTTCTTGAAACGAGCGATGATCTTGCCACCAGCTCACAGCAGCTCAGCTCGGCATCTGTCGAATCAGCTGCCACTTTGCTCGATATTTCCAAGAATGTTAACGGTATCAACCATTCTTCTCTTGAAATTTCAAACAATCTTGAAAAAACGACTTCTTCGGTCGAGAGTTTTTCTGAATCGGCCCAGAAGGTTGCAACTCTGGCAGAAACAGCGGTTCAGGCCGTTAGTGTAACCACTCAGGCCGCAGACATAGGCGGCAAGACCGTTAAAAAATCAGTCGAAATGGTCGGCAAGATCAAGGAATCTGTTGATATCGCCACTCAGGTTATTCTCGATCTGAACTCAGCCTCTCTGCAGATCAGTGAAATAGTTAACACCATTACCGCCATTGCCAGCCAGACAAACCTGCTGGCCCTTAATGCCGCCATTGAAGCGGCCAGAGCCGGAGAGCAGGGCAAAGGCTTCACGGTCGTTGCCGGTGAAGTCAGAAAACTGGCCGAAGAGTCCGCTGAAGCCGCCGAGGCTATCGGCACCCGCATCGAAAACATTCTCAACAAGACTCAGAACGCCGTCGATTCTATGACGCTGGGCAGAGGTCGCGTTGACGACGGTATTCGTATCATCAGAGAAGTCTCAACAAGCCTCGACAACATTATTGCCAACGTTAATGACGTGAACCGCAAAATCACCGAGATCAGTTCGATTTCGAGTGAACAGTCGGCAAACTCGCTGGCAATGACCAGAACGATCGAAGATATCACCAGCCTCACTAAAATTACCACCGAAAGGCTCGGCATCGTGGCAACTTCGGTTGAACAGCAGACCACAACCGTCTCTCAGGTATCGAGCTCAACCGAAGATCTTGCAACTCTTGCCGACGAGCTTCATCTGCTGGTTTCAAGGTTTACCATCAAGAAGTGAGTGTAACGATTCGAGAGATTGTAGTGGGCTTTAAAAATCTAGAGCTGGCTAAACCCTGCCATTCTCATGACCAGGGGCATTAAAAAAGCCCAGCAGGTCACGGCCGCAACAGCGAGAAGCAGGCGACTATGAAGACTGGCAATGTATTTTGGGCCACCGGCAAGAAAATACACAACCAGAGCGGCGATCAGACTGACAGCCAGTGCCACCGCATCATAGGCAAAACCATAGGCAAGCCAGCGGAAAAGACAGTTAACGGCTGAAGCAAACAGCAACACATTGCTGAGAAGAATTGCCCAGTTTGAAAGCCATCTGGCAAAACCTGCATCTGCTTTTTTACCATAAGGTATGTCATGCCCTGCAACGCTCTGATCAGGAACCGGGTTGTCATTCAAAGTATTTTCATTCATAGGGTGCAATTGTAGCCCAATTCAGTCTACAGTTCAACAAGTAATCAGGCAGTATTTGAAAAAAGGGCTCTCATGAGCTATAATTCGAAAAAATCAAAGGTCAGGCAGAAAAATGGCCAATATTAACAACACCTACGCCCAGCGACACTACGAATCAGCTCTCGACTTTTTCGATCAGGGCCAGTATGAAAAGGCCATGCAGCAGATCGAAAAGGCCATACAAAAGGCTCCGGGCAACCCTGACCTCTACGCAACCAGAGGCATTTTTCTGCATCGCATGAACAACCTGGTACATGCAATAGAAGCCTATCAGGCAGCCTTGAAGGTTGCTCCCGAACACTCCTTCTCGCACTACAACCTCGGCCTTATTTACATGAAGCAGAATAAGACTCTGCAGGCAATCCAGGAATGGGAAGCGGTCATCAGGGTCAAACCCTCTGACACCGATGCTATTTTTAACATCGCCGTTGCCCTTGCACACCTCGGAAAAAGCCAGCAGTCGATTCCTTTTTATCTCAAAGTGCTCGAACTCGACCCTGATCACGTGCAGGCTCACCAGAATCTAGGTGTAATCTACCGTGACGAAGGCGATTTTGCCCTCGCCAAAAAGCATTTTAAAAGGCTGAAAGACCTTGACAGTACCTATGTTGAAATCGTTGAATCAGAAATTATCAAATGTGAAGAGCAGGAGTTTTTGCAGCAACTTACCCTCGCAAACCAGAAACTCAGCGATACGGTAACTCATGATTCAGCCGGTGATTCAACCGATGCTCTGATCGCGATCATTGACGAAGATTATGATCTGGCCGTCAAACTTGCCGATAAAACCCTGAATGCAAACCCGAATGACGTTCAGGCACTGTTGATAAAGGGGCAAGCACTGGCCGCCCTCTCAAAAAGTTCTGATGCCATTGCAGTTTTTATGCGAATTCTAGCCGAGAACCCCGATACCACAGATGCGATGTTTCACCTCGGCAACATCTTTCTCGGCCTGGGAGAGCTTGAAAAATCGCTCGAATATTTCGAACGCCTGAAAAAGTTTGACTCTGACTACCCGCTTCTAAACGAAAATATTAACAGCATTAAAGCCAAGCTGCCTGAAAAAAGCTGAATATGAATAACCGCTTCTACTTCTGGTCTGGTATCAGGGCGCGTCTGACGTTTATTATCCTTATGATTTCTCTTGTACCTCTGGCCCTTATGGGTTATCAGGCTTATTACAACCAGAAAAAAATCATCAGTGAAGAAGTCACCGTAAGCCATCTTGAGCTGTCAAACACTCTGGCCCACGGTATCTACGAAAATCTTGAATTTACGCGGAGACTGCTGGCAGCTATTGGTGAGCTCAATGCGATAAAGCAGCTCAATCAGACCATTACAGAAGATTTCTTTGATGCCCTGATGCGTCATTTTTCATTTTTCAAACTGATGTATCTTGTTGACAGCCAAAGACGTATCATTGCGACCACCGATGCCAGCACCGTGCTTCCGGCTGACTGGCTTTATTCAAAAGCCATTAAAAGGAGTTATCAGGGTTCACTTTCAGAGGTTACCGCCTCACCCGACGGGGTTCCATACATGACCCTCGAAGCGGTTATCAAATCACCAGAACGCCTTGGCATTACCGGTGTTCTTATTTCTGAAGTAAACCTTTCGAGCATACGTGACCTGTTGCGCAATGCTCTTAAAAACTCAAAATCTCAGGGTCTGGTTCTCGATGAGGCCGGTGAGGTAATCGCTCAGTCATCACCTTCGACCAGAGCACTCAATATCCCCATCGCTGAGACAGTTGAAAATGATCTGACCCGTCTGCGCGACATCGATGGCGAACCCTATCTGATTACCGCCGTTTCTCTGAAAAAATTTGATTTTTATCAGGCTCCCAACTGGACAATCGTCCTGCAGATTCCTGAGAGAATAGCATTTGATGCCGTATACAAGTTCCGCGCCAGAATCATTCGCATTCTTTCGATCACAGCAATAATTTCAATTATGCTGGCCATCCTGCTGGCACGCGGTTTTACCGCCCCTCTCGCCAACCTGATCGACGGGGCAAAACACATCAGCTCAGGAAATTTCGAACATCGCATTATTCCCATGTCTGGTGACGAAATCGGGAGCCTGACCGCCACTTTCGACGAAATGCGGGTCAATTTGCGAACGACCAAGGCTGACCTTGATTACCGCATACTTCAACTGTCGACGCTCTACGAAGTCGGCAAGGCAATCAGCTCAGAACTAGATTTCCGCAAACTGCAGAACATGATTCTTGAAATTGTCGTTAAAGTCATCAAAGCCGAAAAAGGCTCGCTGATGATGCTCGATGATGCCGAAAAGACGCTCACCATTGGTGTCGCCGTAGGCTTGAGCGAAGATATCACCCGCGACACCAGACTTGAAGTTGGAGAATCGGTGGCGGGCTGGGTTGTAAAAAACAATAAGCCGCTTTTTGTGAACAATGTCGAAACCGACCCGACCTTTCAGAATATCAAAAAGAAGAACGTCAGAACCGGCACGCTCATGAGCGTACCGCTGACCGCCAAAGATAAAATTCTTGGCACAATCAACGTATCTAAATCGACCCCTGAAAGCTTCTCGGAAAAAGACTTCGAGTTGTTCGTAAACCTGGCGAACCAGGCTGCCATTGCTATCGATAACGCAAGGCTGTATCGCTATGCCGTCACCGACGAAATGACCCGCCTCTACAATCACCGCTACTTTCAGCAACGTCTCGATGAAGAAATTCAGCGAGCTGACCGCTATGAAAACCATGTTTCTCTGATAATCCTCGATGTCGATCATTTCAAGAATTTCAACGATACCTATGGGCACCCTGAGGGCGACCGGGTTCTCAAAGCCGTTGCCCGGCTCATCGAAAAAAATGTCCGCGAAATTGATATCCCGGCCCGCTATGGTGGCGAAGAATTTGTGATTATCTGCCCCGAAAAGAATGGCGAGGGCTCTCTGACACCAGCAGAACGTATCAGAACAGCCATCGAAAGCTTTGATTTCCGCATCAGCGGCGAGCACGTGCCTATCAAGGTTTCACTTGGAGTCTGCTGCTACCCTGACAGTGCATCTTCAAAGGCTGATCTCATTCAGAAGGCCGACGCAGCTCTTTATTATTCAAAACAGAATGGCCGAAATAGAGCCAGTCTCTACAATCCGATCATGAATCGAAAAGAAAGCTGATCAACTGTTCCGGCGCAGGGTCAGAAATTCGGCGTAGTCCCAGTCGGTGCGGGTGTCGATATCGACAGAATCTTCGCTGGTCATGGCGTAGCATCCGTGTTTTGCAAAATCATAAAGACTGCCGGTCTGATCCAGCCAGTCTGTTTTGACCAGATAAATTGCCCCATTCTCGATATAGCGCGGCAGTATCTCTGCCGAAGGCCTTGTTATACCGGCCAAATCTTCAGGAACAGCAGCACCACCCGGTTCTTCAACCCTGAACATCCATTCCGGGAATTCGCTGACTTTTGCCATCGATGAAAGGCTATTGAAACCACCGCCCAGAAAAAGGTCAACCGCTTCGCTTATATGTTTTGAAACAAGCATCGGCGAGGTAACCTGCAGAAGACAAACAGCCACAGGCCTTTCTTCTGGATGAATCTTGCGCAGCTCACTCACCGCATGCCTGAGGACATCGACCGACGAAGCGGTATCATCAGCCAGAGCGACTGGTCGCAAAAATGGCACCAGGGCCCCGGCCTGACGGCCATCTTCAGCAATCTCTTCATCATCGGTTGAAACCACAACCCTGGCAAAAATTTGCGCAGCGATTGCCGCCTGAACTGTTCTGGCAGTCAACGAAAGCCCGCCGGCAAAAGGCAGGATGTTTTTGCGCGGCAGGCGTTTGGAGCCACCTCTGGCCGGTATTATCGCCCAGATTACCGGGTGTTGAATCTCAGTATTTAAGAAGCGAGAAGAGTTTGCGACTGCCAAATTTTTCACGACCCTTAAGAAATTCGAGTTCAATAACAAATGCAACGCCAACGACTTCGGCACCGGCATCTTCGAGCATTGACACGGCAGCCAGAGCTGTCCCACCGGTGGCAATGAGGTCGTCGATCAACAGAATTTTTTCGCCTCTGTTGACAGCATCAGAATGCATCTCAATTGCATCGGTTCCATATTCGAGGCTGTATTCACGTTTAATTTTTTCATAGGGCAGTTTACCGGCCTTTCTTATCGGGACAAAGCCAACGCCCATGTATGCTGCCAGAGCCGCGCCGATAATAAATCCTCTTGATTCAATACCGCAAATTCTGGTTATGCCGCTATCTTTATAATGCTTCCCGAAGGTTTCGATCAGGGCCGAAAACGCCTTGCCATCACCAAGAAGGGGGGTAATATCTTTAAAAATAATACCGGCTTTGGGAAAATCTGGAACATCTCTGATAAACTTGAAAAAATCCATTGAAAACCTCACTTTTGATTTCAGTTTTTGGGTTCGCCAGCAAGTTTTTTCATCAATTTCTGGTAAGTGTAAAAATGAGCTTCAAGAGCCTTGTGTCGATATTCCTCATTCTCATACCTTTTCAGGGCAATCTGCCCCAGCTTTAGAAAAAGATCATCACGGCGTTTCGAGAATTTTTCGGCCTGTGAAGCAGTCGCCTTCTGTTCCGATGATTTTCCAAACAGGCTCTTGAGCTGGCCAAAAAAGCCCTCAGGCTTGGCTCCGGCCTGTTTTTCCTCTTGTTCACTGTATTTCTGTATAAAAAAGTTCATTCTGAGAATTTCGTGACCAAGACTCAGCATATCGGCAAACTCGATTTCGCCAGCCTGATAGATATCAAAAGTGACGCGCCCGACTTCCCGGCAAAGCTCATCGAGCTCTTTTTTAAGGTCAGTAACCGAAAAATTCAAAGCTGCCCGGTTCGAAAGACCAATTGCTTCTTCTTTTCCCTTTCTGAAAAACCTGGTTACGGTTGCGGCCAGATCTTCATCTTTGGGGGCTTCTGCGCCTGCGGTGCCAGACTTCTCACCATCAGTTGCCTCTGAGGCTGTCGCCTGGCTGATCAAAGTTCTGGTCGGGGCTTCCGGGCCAAACTTTTCTTCCATGAGCTTGACCGCCTTCAGGGCGGTTTCT
>JAQUZA010000585.1 GCA_028691595.1 Candidatus Rifleibacteriota bacterium | reverse complement strand
CCCTTTAACAACCTATGAACAGCCACAAAATCGCAAGTTATGGCTGCAAACAATCTGTTGGCTGACCTCAGGAATCTGTAGCAATTGCTTAGTTCATTATGGCATGAAGTTTATAACAGGCCATCAAGACTGATGACTCAAACAGACAGCAGATTCTTCACGGTGCCAACCGTTTCCAGTTCTGGAAAATTTTCAAAAAAAGTTTCCGGAGTTGGGGATTGACGCTTTGTGGTTACGTCAGTACAATTAAGCATCCTTTCCTTAATAAAAGAGGTACACGAGTGAGAAACAAGAAGCAGATGCTGGTTCTGGTGCTGTGTTTGTTGTTCCAGGCCGCCTTTGTCGGTCAGGCACACGCCCTGAATATCGGTGGCTTTCTTGATGAGATAAGTGGTTCGCTCGATCGTGTCAGCGCAACTCTTGATCGAACTTTTGGTGGAGCGACGGCAGACAACCAGAAGGTGCTTGATCAGTCACGCGAACAGGCTCCACAGACCGATGCTTTTCTTGGTGGCTGGGAAGAAAAATGGGAAACTTCAATGGGTGCCAAAACCCATGAATCTCTCAAGGCTGATCCGGGTTTTTCCAAAGACAAGGCACAGCTTAACCGGGTTGGCACTGTTGCCAGACGCTTGATTGCTCATGTAGAACGCAAAGATCTCACCTGGCATTTTGCGGTTTTGAACACTGATGAAGTTAACGCTTTTGCAGCCCCGGGCGGCTACATCTATGTAACCCGCGGCCTGCTGAATATGTGCAAAGATGACAACGAACTCGCCGGTGTCATTGCTCACGAAATGGGGCATATCGACAATAAACACAGCGTACGTCAGGCTGAAAAGGCCGGCCTGATGACGGCTCTGGTAATGGGCCTCGGCCTCAATAAGAAGACAAAAGACGCTGCACCTTTTGCTGCCATTGCCGCATATTTTGCCAATCTGAAGTTTTCGCGCAATGATGAATACGAAGCCGATGCCTGCGCAGTTAAATATAGTCATGCCGCAGGTTATGACCCGAATGGCATCATTGGTTTCTTCAATAAAATTAATAACGACAGCAAGGCCAGTAAGGTCACCAAATACTTTTCGACTCACCCGCCCACCACAGATCGTATAAATGCTGTTAAAAAGCTGATTGCCAAACTTCCGGCACGTAACGGCTCGCCATCAAGCCAAACTCAGGCTCCTGCAAAAACTGAGGTTCAGCAGCCGGTCGCCACAAAGCCGAACACAGCTCCTCAGCCAACCCAGCCGGCCAGCAACCCAACCGGGGCAAAGCCGACTTCAAAAGATCTGCAGCTTGCTTATGAATCGTATGTTTATTATCAGCAGGTCTACCAGTACAAAGTTCAGCAGCAGGCTCCGATGGCAGAAGTCATGGATGCCTTCAACAAGTATCAGGCAGCCAAGAAGCACTACATGGATCTCCGCAAAGCCGCCGGATTGTAAGCACCAGCACGTATTAAAAAGGCAGAAACCCGAAATGGGGTTTCTGCCTTTTTCTTCGCAGCGCCTATTTGCTCAAGTGGCTATTTGCGCAGCAGGAAAACATGCGCCGGTTCACCGTGCGGGTCGAGCTCGACGTAATTTTTTGAGCCGTACCACAGGTAGCGTCGGTCAGTGAGCAGGTCGTGCATCTGATAACCCTGGTCAGGGCCAAGACCAAACTTTTCGAGGGGTACATGAACGAACGATGAATGCTTGATGAACGGATCAAGATTGATGGCTACCAGAATATGGTTGTCGCCGAAGGATTTGCCGTAGAAGAGAATCTTGTCGTTGTCGGCGTTAAAAAACTGGAGATTGTCGTATTCCTGCAGTGCCGGGTTTTCGTGCCTGATTTTGTTCAATCGGGTGACCAGATCGATTATGTTGCCGGGAGCACGCCAGTCACGGGTTCTGATCTCGTATTTGTCGCTGTTGAGATACTCTTCTTTGCCAGGCACCGGAATGCCTTCGCAAAGTTCGAAACCCTGAAAAACACCGTAAACACTCGAAAGCGTCGCGGCCAGCACAGCTCTGATACGGTAAGCAGCCTGGCCACCAGTCTGCAGAAACACCGGGAAAATATCGGGGGTATTGGTGAACAGGTTTGCCCGATAAAAATCAGATTCAGGCGGTGTGGTCAGTTCAGAAAAATATTCAGCAATTTCAGCCTTTTCGTTGCGCCAGGTAAAGTAACTGTATGACTGGGTAAAGCCAAGTTTGGCCAGTGACTTCATCAGGCATGGGCGGGTGAAGGCCTCGGCCAGAAAGATCACGTCAGGGTATTTCTGCTGAACTTCTGCAATTACCCATTCCCAGAAGGCAAATGGCTTGGTATGCGGGTTATCGACTCTGAAAATTCTGACACCCTTGCGGGCCCAGAAAAGAAACAGTCGACGCATTTCTTTCCAGATGGCTTTAAAATCAGAGGTTTCAAAGTTTATCGGGTAGATATCCTCGTATTTTTTAGGTGGATTCTCGGCAAACTTGATCGTGCCGTCAGGGCGTTTGCTGAACCATTCGGGGTGCTGTTTGAGGTATGGGTGGTCGGGCGAGCAGTTTATGGCAAAGTCGAGGGCAATCTCGATACCGAAGCGTGCTGCCTCTTCAACCAGGGCTTCAAAATCTTCGAAGGTGCCCAGGGCGGGTTCGATGGCATCGTGTCCGCCAAACTGGTTGCCGATTGAATATGGGCAACCCGGGTCGCCGGCCGAGCAGGTCAGGCTGTTGTTAG
>JAQUZA010000584.1 GCA_028691595.1 Candidatus Rifleibacteriota bacterium | reverse complement strand
CAAATGCATATCTGAGGTGGTTTAGTGCGTTTTCCCCGTCTGCCCCGTCTGCCCCTTCTGCCAAAGAATGTATTTGCCTCATAAGATAAATCAGGGTTATAACTTAAAGATAATTTTTGTATGGGGGTTGATATGTCAGAAAAAGCGGCTTCACATCGCTGGAAATTCTTTCGCTACGGTGGAATCGATCAGGTCAGCCTGGAATCAGCGGCAGATTTACAGAACCTGGATAAACTCGACCCGAAACTATGGGCGGCAATGACCTGCCCGACCGGAAACATCGAATTTGATGCCGGCACTCTTAACTACCTCGATACCGATAAGGACCATCGCATCAAGATTCCTGAACTTCTGGCCGGTCTTAAATGGGTCTGCTCTGTCTTAAAGACCCCCGAAGAGTTGATAAAGCCGGCAGAGGCAATGCCCCTCGATGTTGTAAACCCCGATGTTCCCGAAGGAAAGGCGCTTCTTTCTTCAGCCAGGCAGATTCTTTCAAGCCTCGGAAAACCTGATGCATCAAGTATCTCGCTCGAAGATCTCTCGGATACCCAGAGAATTTTCGTCTCCACAACTTTTAATGGCGATGGAATAATTCCGCCCGATGCGGCTGGCGACGAAAAGATTCGCAAACTCATCGAAGAAGTCGTGCAATGTATGGGCAGTGACCTCGATCGCAGCGGAAAAGCCGGCATTTCTGAGGCGCGTCTCAATGCTTTTATGGCTGATTCTGCTGCTTATGCGGCCTGGGTGAAAAAAGCCAAAGATGAAGCGGCGCAGATAATGTTCGCCGGTGAAGATACGCCTGGTATGGCCGATCCTTATCTAAAACTCAAGTCCAGAATCGACGATTTTTTTATCCGTTGCCGTCTGGTCGCTTATGATGCAAAGTATGCCGGAGTCGCGGCTTCTCTCGAAAGCGAATACGTGGCTTTGCTCAAAAAAAGTCTGACTTCTTCGACACCCGAAATGAAAGACTTGCCTCTCGCCATGACAAGTGCCGAAGGGGTTTTGCCGCTGACCGAAAAGGTAAACCCCGCCTGGGCACAGGAAATGGCTGAATTTGCCGCAAAAGTAGCCGGGCCGCTCATCGGTGAGAAATCCAGTTTGGCCGAAGCTCAGTGGCTGAAAATCAAAAGTCAGTTTGCGGCCTACGAGAGCTGGGTAGGTGCCAAAGCCGGCGCAGCTGTCGAAAAGCTCGGAATTGCAAGGGTCGAAGAAATTCTTGCCTCAGGAGAAGATAAGAAAGTTCTCGAACTGATAGCCCGTGATAAAGCCGTTGAAGCTGAATTTAACGCCATCGTCAACGTTGACCGTCTGGTGCGTTTTTATCGCTACCTTTATTCACTTCTCAACAATTTTGTTGTTTTTAAAGATTTTTACGATTGCAAAAAGAAGGCAGTTTTTCAGGTCGGCACCCTGTTTATAGACAGCCGCAGCTGCGACCTGTGCGTAAAGGTTGAAGATGTGGGCAAGCACAGTGCCATGGCAGTCTCGTGCAACACCTTTCTCACTTATTGTGACTGCGTGAGGCAGGGTTCATCAGAAAAAATGACAATTGTGGCCGCATTTACAGATGGTGATTCAGATCAGCTTCTGCCTAACCGCAACGGTATTTTCGTCGATCGCAAGGGAAACTACTGGGATGCAACAATCGTTAAAATAATAGATCACCCCATTAGCATCAGGCAGGCTTTCTGGTCCCCCTATAAGCGCCTGGGCCGTGTGATCAACGAGCAGATCGAAAAATTTGCCTCTTCAAAAGACAAGTCGATGAATGATTCTCTGGCAACATCAGTTAATAAAGCGGGGGCCGGTGTTGAAGCTGCAAAACCCGATGCAGCTCCGCCGCCACCATTCGATGCCGGAAAATTCGCCGGAATTTTTGCGGCTATCGGCCTTGCTCTTGCTGCTATAGGTTCAGCCGTTGCCTCGGTCGTTTCTGGCTTCATGGCCCTCACCTGGTGGCAGATGCCACTGGCAATTCTTGGAATTCTTCTGCTGATTTCCGGACCATCGATGCTGCTGGCTGCTATGCGCCTGCGTCAGCGAAATCTTGGCTCTATTCTCGATGCTAACGGCTGGGCAGTCAACACCAGGGCTCAGATCAACATGGCTTTCGGCAAGACCCTCACTCATCTGGCCGAACTGCCAGATGGTTCAATCAGGTCGTTTGACGACCCGTTCGCCGAAAAGAAATCGCCCTGGAAATTCTATCTTGCCGTTGTTGTAATTCTGGCGGTTATTCTTGGCCTGGCTATGCATCCAAAAGCTTGCGGCCGTCTCAAAAATAGAATTCGCAAAGCCATGGGCTGTGAACTTCAAAAACCACAACCGGCCAGACCCGGAAAAAAGTTGCCGCCCGCCGGAGCTGAAGCAAGTGCCACTGCCGCACCAGCTATACCCGGCCCGGCACCCGTTCCAGCCCCAGCAGAAAATTCAGGCGCTCCCGTGGTGCCCGCACCTGCCCCAACTGGCAACTAAGCTTGTAAGCGGCTGACTGCACCCGTAGTAAACCTGGATACGAAAAAATGTTTTAAAAATGCCCGCGTCAGCGGGCATTTTTATTTGCCCGTCTGCCGTGTTGTGCTGCTAAACTGCTTGCTTTTGCCGGTAGTTGCTGCTAAAAAGAGACCCATGCTGCAACTGTGCATAAAATCGATTTTTCTCAGTTTTCTGGTGTTGAGCAGTTCCTTGGCCTGTGCTGCCGAAGAACTTGTGTTCTGGAACT
>JAQUZA010000045.1 GCA_028691595.1 Candidatus Rifleibacteriota bacterium | reverse complement strand
CAATATTGCTTTTATGGATTTGGAGCGCTGATGAGCGCATCTGAATCGGGGGTTCCTGTCCAGTCCTGGTCAAAGAAACTGATGTCGAGGTCCGGATAAAGGTGTTTGAGCTCTTTGCCACTCCCGGCCCACATAACCCTCTTGCCAGTTTTTTGCATGAACATCAGATTGGTAATCTTCAATGATTTAGCATTCTTTGGCACAAGAAACCCTGCATTTGGCTTGTTAGCATCGAGTTTGACCGGAAAACTCAGGCCATCAGCTTGAAGAGTACCCTGAACCTTCATGATTTCGCCCTGCTCTTTTCCGAAGCTTAGACAATCTCCGAAAATTAAGACAGGCTGCAGTAATTCTGATGGCGGAACCATGGCCACATTTCCATCAAATATCGGAGCGTCAGAATGTACAACAACCTGCGAACCAGCCACAGGGTTAACGGTAGTTTTTGTATGAAATTTGAATTTTTTTGGATCTGTTTTAAATTCAGGTGAATCATAAACAGCTTTGAGCGGGAACAGGAAACGAGATATCCGGCTATCGTCTATATCGCTCCAGAAGCCATTCTTTGCTCTAAATAAAGCTGTTTCGACCTTCTGACCTGGAACCGCCTTATCGCCATACATGAGTGTCACTTCAAGGCTGATTTCATTGTAACCAAGGGCCTCCGCATTGCCAACCGAAGGCAAGCCATAATAGGCGGCTTCCCAGTGGCCATCAGGCAGAACGGTGATGCACTCTTTTTGAATATCTTTATCGAATGAGCCAATACCGATCGGGCCACCAAAAGAGGTTTTTCTTTCAACAATAGCCTGTCTGTCGTAGGTATAGACGAATTTGCCCTTCTTAACAAACTTGGCATCTTTAAGAGCGAAACTTGCGCCGATATCGATCTTGGTATTTTTGGCGATATCAGCGGCAACATCAAGAACCTTCATGATAGTACCAACGTAGGGTATCGCGGCACCGGCAGTGGACCCAACCGTTGAAGCGACATCCGCGGCTGCGCCAGCTGCATCGGCAGCGGTATCAGCAGCGGCTACGCCGGCATCTTTGGCTACATCTGTTACATTTGCCACTTCGCCACTCTTCGGGGCTTCTTTTACGCCTTCAGGAGGGGCTATTTCTTTGGCGGCTGCCGGCGAAATCGAGGGTGGAGCCTTGATTCCTTCGAACAGTTCGGAAGTAATAAGAGTCAAAACCGGGTTCATAGCTGCATCTAGTGCCGCATCAGATAAGGCTTCGTTACTGAGGGCAGTGATCTTCATCATGCCGTTACTGATCATTTCTTCGCGGATGGTTGAGAAATCTGCACCAAGGTTGGCACCAAGCATCGCATAGCCGACATTGGCTCTCAGTTTGGTATCAGTGCTGAAGTGCTCGTAGCACATATCCCAGTCAACTTCAATTTTGAAACCGCCCGGGGGGGTCATTCCCTGGAAGGTGTAGGTTACGATAACCGGCAAACCGCCCTTACCAGTGCAGAGGGCTTCCATTACGTCAGTGCCGAGGTCAGTAAGATTGAGCATAAATGGGAACTGCTGATTGCCAAAGATCGGAGCAATGCCTTCTTTGATGGGGGCAGAGTCAAGCATGCTGCCATCGAGGCTGTACATACTGATCTGAGCATCTTTCATCGGAATCTGTGACAAACGATAAGTTTTTTTAGAATCTTTGAGAGGAAATTTGCTTTTGATGGTTTTGAGGAGATCTTCTTCTGTCTTTTTGGAAATACCCATCTGGACAGACATCTGCAGGATACCACCCTGCTTCAGCTCATTTTTTGCATTTTTGCGCTGAAATGAGAGAAGTTGAAAAACTGGAAAAGTCTTATTATCTTTGGTTTCAACGGCCACGTGCGGCCTGGCTGGAACGAAATAAAACTGCTCTTCGAGCTTGCCATCACGAATAACGGTAAAAACTTCGTTACCGAATTCTGTCTTGGCGGTCACATAAAAAGCATCTGAGGGGGCCAGGCTTGGAGCCTGAGCAAAACCTGGTGCTGCAAAAAATGCAGCAAAAAGAGAGCACAGAAGTCCTGCTTTTAGAAAAAGGGGGTTTCGCAATTTAAGCCTCCAAAAAATATATCTTATCTAATGCGCAATGCTAGCATCAATCAGACGACATAGCAATGTACATTTTCAAGCGATCAAAATGCTTTTCAAATCACAATTCAGGGGTAAATCTTTTTATTTTTCGCGCATCAGTAAGTGTGTACACAGTTGCCCAGTCATCAACACCAAGAGCAGTGAGATTCTCACCAAGATAGATTTCTGACTGATACCCTCCTGCAGGTATTACCGACTGATCGGCGGCGAATCTCTGAACCCTGAAGTTGCCTGAATCGCTGACAAAAACATGCCCCTCAAAGTCTACAGCCACATCGGTCGGCGAATCGAATCCGCCCTCAGCATCACTCAGAGCACCGGTGCGCTGAGAACCCGGGTCGAGCCAGAAAGCCTGGGCACCGGCATCATAACTTCCCCACCAGCCAACCAGCACTCCGTCGGCAGTATATTTTTTGATACGGTTATTATTTGTATCAGCAACATAAAGGTTACCCATGTGATCGACAGCCACACCTGAGGGCGACGAAAAATGGTCATCACCGGTTCCGTAGCTGCCCCATGCCTTAACAAACGAGCCTGTACGGGTAAATTTTTGCAGGCGGTGCTGTTTTGCATCGACAACAAAGACGAAGACGCCATCAGCAGAAACAGCCAGGGCCCGTGGGCTGATAAACTGGCCAGAGCCGGTGCCGTACACCCCCCAGGTTCTTACAAAAGCCCCTTCGGGGCTCAGTTCATGAATGCGGGCATTACCGGTATCGGCGACAAAAACATTGCCATTCATATCAAGGGCAAGGCCCTCGGGTTTATAAAACTGCCCTGCCCCTGAGCCTTTTGAACCAATAATCTGCAAAACCTGCCCTTCGAGCCCGAATACAGTAATTGAGCCATCATCTATATCGAGCACATAGACACGTCTTCGCACCGAATCAATAACGATACGGCCAGGTTTTGTATTCAGCTGCGTAGTATCAGGAACAACCTGGGAAAGGTATTCCCCGGTAAGAGTTGATTTTTGAATACGGGCGTTGCTTGAGTCGGCAATTAGAGCACGGTCATTGGCAAAAACGACCGCCAAAGGCTGGTTATACTGACCTCCGGTTGTACCGGCAGCACCAATCTGGTTGGCAAACATGCCGGAATTCACATCAAAAACCTGCACCCGGTTGTTGTTGGTATCAGCCACGAGCAGATTTGAATCACCGGCCAGACCCAGGCCGTAGGGGCTGAGAAACCCGCCCTCTTTATCTGATGGCAGACCAGAACCATTCACAAGCCAGCCGGGAGTGGAAACATTCGGGTCTTTCGAGCCTAGCCACCCTGAAAATGCCCAGGCAGATGGAGAAGTGGAGCTGTCGGCAGAAAAACGTTGAACTCTGTTATTGCCGGCATCGGCAACAAAAACATTGAGAGAACTGTCGACAGCTACGCCTGACGGATAGACGAACTGGCCGTTGCCGCTGCCATTGCTGCCAAATGCGGTCATAAAAGAAGGTGTGCCTGCCATGTTAAAGATCTGAACCCTGCTGTTACCGGCATCAGCGACATACAGTCTGCCGGCGGCATCAAATGCCAGACCACGCGGGCTCGAGAAGTCACCAGCGGCGCTGCCAAACTGGCCAATGGTCGCAAGATAATTACCCTCGGCATCAAAAACCTGCAGACAATTTTGGCCTGATTCAGCAACATAGAGCCTGCCATTGACCGGTGAGATAGCGATCCCCCATGGTTTGCTCAAATTGCCGAATTTTGCCTGAGTGCCATCGGCAGAAATTTTCCAGACCCAGCCATTATCAAAATCGGTGATAAAAAGGTTACCTGCTGCATCTTCGGCAAGCCCGGGCAGAAGCGGTCGGGAATTTGCCCTGGGGCCGCTCCAGTCGGGGGATTGCTCTAAATATTCGTAGGAGTCAAAAACGCTGAATTCTTCTTCAATCACTATTGGCAAAGCACTGATACGAAGAACCAGCGGCCCTGTTGAAGTTTTTTCCGGAACCCGGGCATGAATCTCTTTATTGTTCCATGAAATGATCGGTGCGACGACACCGCTAAAGGTCACCTGGTCGCCATCTGAACCCGAACCAAGGTTGTTGCCGGTTATAACGATTTCGCGACCGGCCCAGCCTTCGGTTTCATTGATACCATCTATAAAAGTTACGGCGAAAGGTACCGGAGCCGAACGCAAACCGAGGCTGCTGACAGCAAGAGGTGCTGTGCCTGTGGCATCAGCCGGAATGATGGTTTCGATATAATCGTCTTTCCAGACGGTAAAACTTGTTGAAATTGCTTCACCAAAGAGCACGAACCCTGTGTCTGAGCCAAAGCCATAACCGCTGACACTTATACTTGCGCCTGCCGGTCGGCGGGCATACGAAACCCCGGTAATGCCCATAGCAACTACGTTAATAGCATTGGTTTCGATGCCATTGGTATTAATTACCAGCGCACCAGGTCTTGTTTCGGGCAGTATCTTGAACCTGATCTGACTGTCGGCCCATGCAACGACTTCAACTCTGGTGCCAGCCACCATTATAGAACTGCTGCCCATTGTCTCGCCAAAGCCGCTACCGTAGACCGTAATTTCGTCGCCTGGAATGCCGCGCTCAGGGGCTAACCTGGCAACGGCGGCAATAAAGAACGTCTGCACCGGAAATGAGATGCCCTGGATCAGGGCTTTGAGCTCACCGCTGGTGGCACCGGCCGGCACCGTCACCACAACCTTTGCATCTGACCAGGTATTAACGGTTGCTGGTATATTGGGGGCAAAAATGAGTGAATTCAGAGCCTTTTCTGTTCCCCAGCCTTCACCGGTTATGGTTATGGCTGTACCCTGAGTGGCTTTTGCTGCTGAAACACTGAATACTCTGGTGACCCGGAACATGCCTGCGGTTTTTTCTCGGCCTCTCAGGCTAAGCGTAACGATTCCGGCTGCAGCTTTTTCAGGTATAACAAACCTGATCAGGGTATCCGTCCAGGATTGAATAACAGCTGCAGTGCCGTTCACAAGAATCTGAGCATTTGTCTGGTCAGGGCCAAAATCTTTGCCTGCCAAGTCAACCAGAGTACCGGGAGGGCCGTATTGAGGGGTGATGGTCAGCCCGGGGTCAAGAACTGCAAATACGCCGGCAGATTTTTCACCGTTGCCGCACACAACCAGCAGCAGGCCTGTTGTAGCACCAGGGGGCACCTCAGTAACAATTTCGCTGTCGGAAAATGAATGAATAAGGCTGTCAAGGCCATTAAAACTGACGCGGAGCCCCTCTTTTTTAGTGCCGAATCCTGAGCCTGAAATAACAATACGCTGCCCGGCTTCGCCTGAAGCGGGCTGAACCAAATCGATTCTGATCACCGGGTTACGGTCACCACCAACGGCAATGCCGACGCTCGCCGCGCCCGGGGCTCCGCGAGAATCTTTGAGACTCACTGAAACAGTTGCCAGCCCGGGTGAATCAGGGGCAGTCCACCAGACAGAGTATCGATCAGCCGTGGTCTCAATTGTACCGATCGGGCTTTTCCAGACCGGTGCAAAAAGACCGTCACCAAATTCGTCAGGGTCGACCACCGATATTTTGAGCTGCACCCGCTCGCCTGGAAGCACAATTTGAGGCACGGTCGAAAAGAATACAATGGGCGAAAAGTTGGGTTCACTGTTATCAGAGAGAGTTACATCAATGCCGGCGGCTGTATTCTGTGAATACAAAAAAGGCAAAGTAACTTCCATTTTTCTGAAGCCATCGGCTTCGATACTTATCTTTTCGCTGGCAGCAGAAACAGGCATTGGTGGAGTGACAAAAAAACCATCAGGACCACTTTTAAAAGGCATTCCCCACAAAGAGAGCCGTGCATTTGGAACTATAGCGCCAAATTGATCGCGCAATACCCCTGAAATTGAATTAATACCTTTTTCGAGGGCAAGGTCGCCGGCTTCGTGGACAGAAAGATTTGCATCGAGAACGATTTCGGGGGATCTGGTCAAAAAAAGCTCACCGGTGGCGGCAACATCAAAGCGGCACACAACCCGGTGCGCAATGCCTGCCTGAACTCCGGAAAAAGAGAAAGCACCGTTCTCATCGGTGAGAAAAACCTTATCGGGCCTGGTGTCGAGCCACACCATAGCTCTTGGCACTTCTTTGCCGGAAACGGCATGCAGCAGATTAAGCTTAAGAAGAAGTTCATCCGGGGCTGTGACCTTGCCAGAAATAATGCCGCCGGCACTGGTTACGGTTACGCCAGGGCCACTGCCGCCCCCGCTGCCACCACCACAGCCATAGAGAAAAAACAGACAAATAAATGACAATACAACCAGGCAGAAAACGGGCAAAGAAAAACGCCAGTGCCCATGTCGCACAGTTGTCATCTTTCTGACCAGTCCTTGTCGAAAAATATTACCGAAAGTTCAAAGAGTTTTGAGCGCAGGTCAGTATCATTAAAGGCCCAGGCAACTTTTTTTTCTGAACCGCCTTTGCTGACAATAAAGTTGACTTCTGCTTTCAGAGATGAGGGCTGAGCCATGTCTGACCTGCGCACCAGCCAGCGTTGGGCTTCTGAAGCTACGAGACGACCTTTAACACTTCTGGGTTCTACCGTTCTGACTGATTTCCAGTCGCCGTCACTCAGCTCGATCTCAATTCTTTTCAGGCCGTCTTTTCCTGATTCAGCCCAGGTAAGAAGACCGGTTTCAAATTCAAGAATATCGGCGAAAATAAGTGGATCAGTGACAGGCGAATTGCCAACAAGCATGTCAACGACTGTTTCTGAGACAAGGACATCGCCGTTGGCAGATTCAATGCGCTGCTTTATTGCAAAATAAGCAGAATTCAAATCATCGGGGTGCTTTTCTTTCAGATTGGCAAGATCAAAAACCCCATAAACAAGTGGCGCACCAAATTTATCCCGCCATTTTTTTTCAGGGGTCCAGGTGAATGTTTTATCGGCGTATGATTTGTTTCCGTGCTTCAAAGAAACAGCAAGCTCAATTTTCCTGATATCGATGCCTTCGGGTGCAAAAATAGAAGGCAGAGTCATATAGGCGTTTTCCCAGCCATCTGTATTCTGCTCGATCAGCACGCACATGTCCTGGATAGATTTTGAATACCGACCAAACCCGATAAAACCTTCTCCAGCTTCTTCCCAGCCGGTTTCCTGGGCGATCTGAGTTTCGATGGTCTCAAAGTCACGGGCACCGGGGAGAAGTCGATCAGAATCAGAAGAACCTGAATTTGTGCGGTCTTCAAAATCACGCCCGCCCGGCAGAGTCGCAGGAGGTTTTCCCGAAACAACGGGGTCGACATACTGATAGTTGTAAAACAACTTGTATTTGGCCCCCGTATTACCGCGTAGCAGAGCGTCAAGAAGATCTGTATCAAGCGTTTGAAGGACAGTTGAAAAAGCCACATTCTGTGAAGAGTGCTGGCTCGAAAGGCCCGAAAGCGGCTCGGCATCGAGCTTCACAAGTTTTCCGTCAGGCTTATGAAAATAAAGCTGCAGAGCTCCGAATGGCACGGGCGACAAAACAACAGGCTTGCCAGACCCGGCATCGGGTATCCTTTTCTTCAGCGTTTCAAGAACCTCATCGGCAGGGCCCAGCGACAGATACATTCTGAAGTGGGCACCTTCGATAAGTGTCTGCGGATTTTTTACATCTTTTTTCTGGAATCGAATCAGCGAAATCTCAGGGATCTCCTGGCCTTCGATTTCTCTCGTCAGAACTGAGGGTTTAGTCTGCCCGCAATACCAGATCGACTTGTCAACCGGGCTCTGGAACAGATTAAAATACTGCTTTTTGCCATCGACCGAGACCCTGACATTCTTTATGATTCTGGCCGCTGCGAAACACTGGAGCGGCGAGATAAACAACATGGTCAGCGCAACAGCAAAGGCGCAAAAGCAGTAATTTCTCATAGGCGGTTTCCGATCAGTTCGATGTCGAGGTAGGCATCACTGGTCGTCTTGTCGCAACCGAGAAAGACGACAATGCTGTTGGGGCCTTTTTTCAGCAGGGTACCCGGGATATCGTTTACGGTCCGGTTCCAGTATTCGTAATCATGGCCATCTTTGAGCTTCATGGCAGGGTCCTGATCAACCAGTCTGCCATTGATGTAAACAACGGCGGCGTTATTGCTGGCAACGTGCAGCAGCACTGATTTAAACTTTTCGGGTTCATCAACATTAAAGTCTTTGGCCATGATGAAGCCCTCTGATGGCACGATTTCAGTATTCAGGCGGGGCGGTTTGAGACGTTTTGACTGCCCGAAGCCAAAGGGCATGTGACCAAGGCGGCGAAGTTTAAGAGAAGCGGGGTCAACCTCTATGGGGATATCCCAGACAAGTTCTTCGATATCTTTGCGATCATAGTCGTAATGCCAGTCTCTCGAAGCCCTTTCGATGAAGTATTCCTGGTTGGGGGCAAGCTTTTCTCTTTTGATGCGCAGGTTTTCGACAAGACCCATGATTCTGTCTTTGTTGCTGACCTTATCGATTTTTTCTTTAAGGGCAACTTTGACATCTTCAACCGTGTCGAGAACTTTTGGGGTCAGAAAAATAAGCAGTTCAACTTTTTCTTTGTTGTTCTGTTTCTTTCTGAAAGCCTTGCCAAGAAACGGCAAATCGCCCAGCAAAGGGATCTTATTCTCGGTCTTGGTTGTACGTTCCTCAATAAAGCCACCAAGAATCAACGTTTCGCCATCAGCAAGGGAAACATTGGTCTTAACTTCGCGGTTTGACATGTTAGCCGTGCCCTCTTTGGCATCGTAGCTCTGCAAAGCATTGATCGTCTGAAAAACTTCCATGTCGATCTGATTACCACGATTTATATGCGGGGTAACAGTCAGTTCAATACCGACTTCTTTAATATCAAAAGACTTGATGGGGCCGGCATCGGAGGGTCGAATACTTTCGATAATCGGAACCTTGTTGCCGATTTTAAAAGTTGCTTCACGATGGTTGGCGGCAACGATATGCGGTGATGAAATCACGTTGGCTTTGTTTGTATCTTTATAGGCGTTAAGAAAGAGCTTCATACGATTGGGCGTGGTCACGAAGACCTTTAGACGATCGCTCTTAGACAACGGGTCAGGTTCGCCAATCGTGCCATGATCGACACCAAAGGTGCCCAGAGCATTTTTTATATTGAGAGGCTCTTTAACGATATTCATCAGTTCAAAGTCAAAAAGGTCTTCATCAGATACCGTCAGTTCAACCACCAGCACTTCGATCAGAACCTGGCCACTGCGGAAGTCAAGGCTTTTAACCGTATCGAGGATTTCTTCGACTATCGGGCTGTCATTGCTTTTTGCCTTGATGATGATCGAGTTGGTCACTTCGTTTTCGGTGATTTTAACGTCACCAGAGCTCACCTCTTCGTCAAAGAGATCTTTTACGGTCTCAAAAATGTCTTTGGATCTGGTGTACATAAGATACCCGGTAGTAATATTACCGCTTTTGCTTTTTGACTAACGGGTAGAAATAAGGTGTTCTTCGTAATAATCATCTGGGAGCGACGGGTCCAGGGCTGCATGACCGAGAACTGCAGCTTCAGGGTCTTTATCTGAGCCTTTGTCAGCTGCATCAGACTTATCTGTTTTTGTTTTGCGGGCGTTGTCAGCTGTATCTGTATCTTCTGTATTACCCGTATTATCTGCAGTTTTTGCATTATCTTCTTCATCAGGCAATTCAGATATTTCACTACTGTTAACAACTGTTTCGTCGGCATCTTCTGCGTGCAGAGCTGAAAAAGAAAACAGACCAAACACAACAACGCAAAGAATTAAACTTAAAAAGATTGAATTTCTATTTTTCATTAACTGGTTACCTTTCAAAGGTCAGTGGTCAGGTCAGAATTTTTCGGGAACAATAATGATCTGGAGAGAAGAAATCGCACCGTGACAGGTTGCAGTAACGGTTTCCAGATTCAAGGGATTTTCGCCGGCAGTAAAGGTAACAACTGCGGTTCCGCCTGAGGTTTTAACTGAGTCATCGGAGAATTTGCCCCTTTCTGCGGCAAAAAAGACTTCTTCGCCATCTCTTATGGGTGACCCGTCTGGTTCAAACACTACTGCGGTAAGAGTGGAGGTACCCCCCACCCTGACACTGGTCAACGATGCTGCCAGTTGCATTTTGTAGCCGTTTCCAGTTGACACAGCCGTTGCAACGGGGTCATTTGAACCAGCATCGCAACCCGATAGAAAGGATAAAGAAGCAATTACAGCCAGCGAAAACAATATCTTCCAAAAAATTTTAAATGATTGCATATTTTTCTCCTGGAAAGGTGCCATCAGGGGCCAACCACAGTAATCTGAGCCGTTGCGGTTGCGCCGGCTGTCAAAGCATGAATGTGTGAAAGACCTGCTGTCTGACTGGCAATAAACTCAAAAAAGAAATACCCGTCACTATTGGTAGAACCGGTGTCATCATCGCATTCGCAGCCAAGTTCGGCACTCAGGAAAATTTTAGCGCTGCTGATCGGCCTTGAGAAGGTGTCGGTAACCAGCAGTGAAACCGGAACACGCTCATCGACCTTCACCGAGTCTTTTGATGGAGTAATGCTCATGACTATTTCGGGTTTTTCGATCGACAGTATTGCCGATGCAGAGGATTCGCCGCTGAAAACAGTCAGAGCTGCACTTCCAACTTCGTTGCCGGCAGTAAATTCTGAGAAAAATACCCCGCTGTTAGGTGTACCCTCTCTTGGGTAAAAAGACCCGGCCAAAGAAGCGCTCAGGTTAATCCTGGCATTTGAAGCAGCACCGCTTTCATCTTTGCTGATAACAATTACCGTTGCCGATTGGCCAAGAAAAACAGCATCAGGATTGACCGAAATCTTAAGAACTGGCGAAGCAATTTTCTCTTTAACCACAGACAATGATTTTTCGGTTTTTACTCCGTTAATCATTGCAGTAATAGTGCCAACACCCGAGGCCTCCTTGTCGGAAGTAAAAGTGGTGGTAAACCAGCCGTTTTCGATTTTGCCGTTAGAATCGCCGAATCTTCCTGCGATTGTCGACGACAAAGCAGCTTCAAGCCCACTGGCGGGTGAACCGTCAATGGTTGCACCAACTGCAACAGTAACGATGTTTCCGGCCAGGGTTGTATCTTCGCTTGTAATAATCTGGCTGACAGGGGGATTGCCGGCGGCGGCCTGAACGAGCAAAGATTTGGAGACCGAAATATCATTTGCGACAACGACAATCGCTTCGGTACCCTGCTGTTTGCCGGCAGTGAATTTATTAGAGACCCAGCCATTCTTGGTGTCGGCGTTTTCATCTTCAAATTTGCCGCCCAGCTGAGAAGAAAAGAGCACTTTAACACCATCGAGCGGGTGCCCATAGGCATCTTTTACCAGAACCGAAAGTGAGATCGTCTGTTCCGGCCTTATGGCAACAGCAGAAGGCTGAATTTCAATCTGCCATTTGCCGGCAGCATTCGGGTCGGTAACTCCGAGCCAGCCACTGGAAATTGAGGAACCGGAGCTCCCGCCGCCACCACAGCCGATTGTAAGCATTATGATGGCAAAAACCATAAAACAAGCAGAAAGAAATCTCTGTTTCATCAACGACCTCCGTCAAAAAATACCCTGGCATTACAGCGTGAATACCAGACAGACTGAGACCGATCAGAGCTCAAAATCAGCCTGAATTCCAGCTTCAATCCTCTGCATACTTTCGCTATGTACATAATTTTCGAGAGCCAAGTATACTTTTGTGTACAGCAAAAATCAATTAATTAGATTTTTCAAAATTCAAATTTGCGACGCACGAATTAAAGCCGAGCCCGGGGATCAAAAGTACCCGGACAACATCTTTTTCTGGAGTGCATCATTTAACCGGGTAAAACAAAAATCAGTTTTACCGGCCAACGCACAATTGTGGTCGGTTCGACAACCTCTTGGTTCGTCAAATTTGAATCTGAAGTTTTAAAAACGTTAATTTCAGCGTGTTTTCAGGGCGGCAAGAATTCTGCCGGCAGCGTTGCGAACCATATCGTTCTCGTCCAGAATGGCTTCCTGGGCGATCTGACCGAGTTCAGATATCTGCAATTTGGCAAGGGCCTCGAGGGCATTCAGGCGATTGAACCATATTTCATCTTTTAGAAGCCGACGCAGTGAGAATTCTGCCTGCGGAAACCCTAGATCACCAATGGCATCGATACTGAAAAACAGGGTATCCCGGTCTTTAAGAACCTCAACCAGAGGCTTGACAAACTTTTCGTTTTTGAGCTGCCCCATCGCTCTGATCAGGTTTATCTTGGACCGTTTTCCGGCTTTATCAAGCTTTTGAACCAACAGATCAGGCTGGAGGCTGCCAACCTTTGAAAGACTTTCGACAGCAGCGGCTCTTACCTGCACCGACTCATCGTCGAGCATTTCGAGTAAAGGTTCAACAGCATTTGGTC
>JAQUZA010000583.1 GCA_028691595.1 Candidatus Rifleibacteriota bacterium | reverse complement strand
TTTGCGTCCTCAATTGAATGAAGGTTGATGCGCTTGAAGCATTGAAGCAGATCCATATGCAGTGTGGAAGTTTCAATTGATTGAACCTCGTGTTGAAAAACGCGACGCATGTGGGCAGTTCGCAGCCGTTTGATCAATACTTCAAAGGTTCGCTCTGATTTCAGAACTCTTTCTGCCTGATCAAGGTTGTTGGTTGCAAAAGAATTAATTATAAGCATAAAATTTTCGTTTACGCGATCAAACATGCTTAGCAGCTCTCTGAACCCTTCTTCTGAGAACCGTATTTCATCGCGAACCTTGGCCCTGGAAAACGGCACAATGATCTTGTGAATCAGGTCACCCTGACCTTCGAGGTCATTGATGATAGACATATATTTCATCATGGTGCCTGTCTGATCTTCTGTCAGTGATTCTTCTGAGAGGCTCGACAGATATTTGGTGATTTCCTCCTGGGCATTGTCTACTTTTTCTTCCCTGAAGGTCACTTCCTGAATTGTTTCTTCCCGGCCGTAAGAAATCATTTCTGGAACCTTTTCCATCATGAATTCAACGTGCCCGGCCATGCGCGATATTTCTCGGGCGACGTTGCCAAGAGCCAGTTCTGGCGATTTGAGCAGACCTTCAGAAAGATATTTGGTATGAACAGAGCGACTAATCTCTTCTGAAGGTTCTTCAGAGATCATGAGATGAGTCAGCCAGACAATGCGATCATAAAAAGGAAACATGACCACCATCTTGATAATTGCTGAAAACATGTGAGCATTCGCAACTTCGCGGGCAACAGAATCTGAGAACGGAGCGGTAGACCAATGCACAAAAGCGCTGAAGCTCAAACTCTCATAAAGAAAGGGAAGAAACACAACCGTACCGATAAGGTTATAGAGAATGTTCAGTAAAGCTGTTTTTTTGGCTGCCGCAGAGGCCCCGATTGCAGCGATCCAGCCGGTGATGCAGGTGCCGGTATGAGCACCCAGAATCAACGGGATTGAAGCATGCAGAGTGATAAGGTTCTGGCTGGCAAAAACTACCACCAGACCGATTGTAGCACCGCTGCTTTGAATCAGGGCAGTAAACAGCATCGAGCCAAAAATAGCGGTAATCGGGTAATCGCTCATGGCAATCAGCATTTCTTTAAAGGCCGGAAAGCTTCTCAGGGGCGACATGGAAACGCTCATGACCTTCATGCCATAAAAAATAAAACCAAAGCCCAGAATAATATCACCGGCGTAAACAACGGTTTTATTTTTTGAATACTTCAGCAGAAAGCCTATACCGATCATCAGCAGGGCAAAGTGCGAAATTTCAAAGGCAATCAGTTGAACGGTTATGGTAGTGCCGATGTTAGCACCAAAAATAACCGAAAGTGTCTGACTGATCGTCATCAGAGAAGCGTTTACAAAGCCAACCAACATTACCGTCGTAGCAGAACTGCTCTGAGTAACGGCCGTAACCAGAATCCCGGTTAGAACCCCCATATAGCGGTTATTGGTAAAGGTGCCGAGAATCTCTTTCATCTTCTTGCCGGCTATTTTCTGCAGGCCATCAGCTCCGAGGTTCATGCCGAAAAGAAACATGCCCAGGCCACCAAACAGGCCAAAAACAAGATACATGATCCAGGATTCGTCATTTACATTAAGATTGATGTATGAATAAACCGACTGGTCGCCGTCAAGCATCGCGAGAATAGAATAATTTCCAGCCTCAGAAATTTCACCGATATTGAAGGTGGCAACCCCCACAGGGTTAGTCACAACCTTCTTCTCACTCAATTCGAATTCTTTTGCAGCAGAGGGTTTTGAGGCAACAATAAAAATGACACTTGCCCCAACCATCGGCTTGCCTTCTACATCGAGAAGTTTTAGAGAAACAGGTTTAGCGGTGCCGCCCGCGAGAACCGATTGATGATTTCCTGATTCAATTTCAATGCGCGCCCTTTCGGGGTACACTTCAGGGGAAAGCGCCTTCAACTGCTGGGTTTCAGTTGCAGGGCCAGAGGCAACGAGTTCAGTTCCGCCGGTGTAGCCATAGCCGAACAGAACAAGCAGACAAAAAATCATCAAAAAATAGAAACGACGTGCAAACATTCCTGTTTCCTCTTGTTTAATTTCTGGTAAACCGCTATCTTAGCAAAACAAAATCCTTAAAGTCAAACATTAATAGGTCAACGTTTACAAATCGACATAATTTTGCTAATATCTGAAACAAATATGCTTTCTGGAGGAAACCATGCGACGCAGTCTTATAATTATCATTTGCGCCCTTTTTGTTTTTTCTGCCAGTTTTGCCGCCATGGCAACTGACATACCTTATATTCCTGACGATAGTAGCAGCGATGGTTGTGGCCCTTATACCGACCCTGATACGTCCGACGATTCAGGCCCTGACTCAACCGATTCAGGCGACAGCTGGGACAGCGACAACAGCGGTGGTTTTGACGGTGGTGGAGACAGCGGCGTTCTTTTCTAATAAATTGTGAACATGAAACCGGCAATCTATATTGCCGGTTTTTTTTATCTGCCATTTAGCTATGGAAACCTTAAAGAGTTTGTAATAGACTTTAGGGAAGATAATTAAGAGGAGCTGCCATGCCTGACAAGAAAAGAATTAGAGAAGTCGCCCTTTTTTCGCTACTTCTGTTTGTCATTGTGGCGGTTTTTGTTTTTATCGCCGAATCAGCAGACGCTCGCGCCGGTGGTGGGCACAACTATTCAGGTGGTGGTGGCTCGAGC
>JAQUZA010000582.1 GCA_028691595.1 Candidatus Rifleibacteriota bacterium | reverse complement strand
GATCAACCTGAACCATTGCCACCTGCTGAGAGTTTCCGGTTTCGTTCATGAGAAAATGTTTGAGAAAAGCCTCTCTGACTTCGTCAGGGGCGGCGGCAAAATGAAATCGGCGATTGCGCCGCTTCGTTTCCTGAACCGCGGCATCAAGTATTTCTGGTGCAATACCCAGCCGTTCTGCCGCTGAGTGCAGATCTTCAAGGTTGAAATCACATCAGGCATCGTTCTGACTTTGTTTTTTAAGGCTCTGCAGTTCGAGGGCACGCTTCAAAATCTGCTCAAATTCATTTCTCTGCATCGCACAACTCCGTTAAGTAATGCATAATTCTACCCTGCCCGCCATTTTTCATCAACTTTCATCAACCAGAATCTGCATACAAAAAACCTGAAAATCGGAATATTTGAACCAGGTCGACTTAATTGACGTTTATTTTTGCAGAACATAAAAGCCGATGACAGGGTTTGATAGTCTTCGAAAATCTTTGTAAGGGTTCGAACCAGTTCAATGACGATATTTGGGGATGTCTATGGGCTATAATTGTGCAGTTTATCTTCGCTTGCGCCTTGTTTTGACTTTGCCCTGATTTTGCCCGTCCGGCATTTTTCGTTTTCTGGAATTTGGCTGGTATGGTCTGTAACGACTATAGTCGCTGAACCTTCGTATATACATGGCAATCGCCCCCAGAGGCCCGGCACAGATAATAATAACCAGTTGCTCAAAAATCCCGATTTTTGGCGGGCCACCGAGGTCGTCGCTCAAATATGAGGCCATAAAAAGAAAAGCGGTCATGCCACTGAAAATGGCACAGAACCAGAGCATCTCATTAACGACTCCGTCATTGCTGAACCATGGCGGAAAAAGCCACGGACTCTGCAGATAGGTTTTGGAAGTCACCGTAGGATCTAGAAGCTTCGAATCTTCTTCTGATTCGACAAACCGGCTTTCTTCAACCCGGTTATCGAGATAGTCCGTCTCATTCACGCTGCTTTCATTGTCGGCCTGATACTGATCTGCAAAAACTTCAGAGCTGGTTTGGGCTTTTCCGGCCGGCAGGGGCCGGGGCTTGTCAAAACGCTGTGCACCGCCCATGTCACTCTGACCGTCTTTAACAAAATCAGCAAGGCCCATGGCAGAAACCTTCTGGGGTGGCTTTGCGGCGCAGATGCCCTCGCTGGCGCGCTTAATCGCCATGTCTGCCAGCTGCTGTATTGCCTGGTGTGAGGTGTCGAGCAAAAAGAACCATAAACGCCGCGTCTGGCCTGTTTTAAGAACGATATAGAACTGGCAGCTGTGCGGTTTTTCGCTGACAATAAAGTCGCTGATTTCTTCCCAGGCTATCATCTCAGAGTTTCTGCCCGGAAAACTGACACCCCGTTCATCGAGCATAACCTTGGTGCGGCGGTCTAACAGGCGAAAACAACCAATACTAAAGGTCAGAAAGAAAAAGGCAATTACCGCCCAGGCAAAAAAACTGTTGGCCGGGTCGGGCACAAGATATGCCCAGCTTATCCAGATCATGAGCAGCGAGCTCAGCATTATCTGCAGGCTGCGCTGAATTGAATTCTTTACCCTTAACATGTTTCCTGTAATTTTAATTAAAACCTCATCAATAATGGAATTTGGATCAGCTATTTTCAACCCCTCAAAAGAAACAGAATAAGCATGATAAATAGAATTATGAAGGTGATCGATACCATCCAGAAGAGCGAAGAGGAAATATTGTCAGCGACAGTCGGCGGTTCTTTGTTCGAATAAGTTACGGTCAATGTCTGATTTGGGCCCTTGCTGATAATCGCAAAAGACTTTTCTCTTCCCGGAAACAAGTTTATCTTCCAGCTTTCGGCAATCTGCTCCGCCAGTTGCTGGGCTTCTTCAAGATTTTTAAAAACTTCGAGGCATCTCTTTTTGCCCGACTTATCGAGTAAACAGACAGAGTAGAAATAATTTTTGGGTGCATTTACAAGTGCCCGGCTTTCTTTTTCATAAACGATAAAGAAGTCAACAAAAACCGCTGCAAAATCGCTTCTTGAGGCAACCGTTCGCGAAAGCGCCCTTCCCCTGAAAATGAGATGGCTTTGAATAATGCCTCTCTGAAGATGGAGCTCGATCGTTGAATCAAAGTTGTAAAGCATGAAAATGCCGAAAGCAAAAAATACAGCCCCTGTCATCGGGATCCAGGCCAATTCTCCTTTGACGAGCTCAAATCCGCTTAGAACGGTAAAAATCAGAAACATCACGCCGATTACTGTAAGCCCTCTGATGATGTCGAGCAGGTTAAAATACGCTAAATTTGGCAACTTAATCGGTAATTCAGGCTGAGTCATGGCAAAGTGGTCTTTCAGGTTCGCAGACTGAGCAATAGCTGTTTGTGACCGACTGTTTCTGTCTGAACCCTCTCGAGCAGCTTTTTAAACTCAGGCAATTCTGTGGTGAAGGATTTTGAAATGTTACTTTCGATCAGTGACTGCTCGACATCGGCAATAAAATTCACTGCATACCTGGGGTTCAACTTGCCCTGCTTCAGCTCATCGGTTTTGTCTTTGACCGATTTGCAAACCAGCTTGACCGTCTGCGCAAAAAAGACCCCATGCGCCACTCACCAGGCCTTTCTTCGGCAGAGGCGCGGATTTTTCTGAAAACTTCGGCATGATACTCTTCTTCGCGTTTGAGAGTCTGCCATTTTTCAGCATTCTCGGGGTATGTTTGCAGGCAGGCTTCGTAATATCCGGCCAG
>JAQUZA010000044.1 GCA_028691595.1 Candidatus Rifleibacteriota bacterium | reverse complement strand
GAGCGGGAAAAGCCTATGAAGCTCAGGGCAGTGTGATAAGGGTTGGTCGTCTTTCAGAAAACCAGATTTGTATTACCGCTTCTGAAGTCAGCCGCAAACATGTTGAAATCACCGTAAGCAATGGTGTGATAAGCGTGTGCCCGTTAACCGAAACCAATACTACCAGATTGAATGGACGCACGATCAAAGACAAACAGACAATTAAGCCAGGTGACACTTTGAGCCTTGGCGGAACTGACTTTGTGGTGGTTAAAGTCCGGGCGCTCTAATTTTTGATGTTGATCTTAAAAGACTGCTTGCGACTATTGCCGCTGAAGTCTTGTATTTCAACATTCAGAATATATCTGCCCGAAGGATAGCTTGATGTCTTCAGGCAGTGGTCGGCTGAGTAACCGCCTGAAACAGAGCCACTGGTAAGATTGACAAGAAAGAATCTGGGCCCTGAGTTGCCGTTTGCCTGAATTTTGCCTGAAGAAGTCGAGATGCTGTCACGGTAAATAATTGGGCTCAGTTGCACCCGTTCGCCTTTGAATGGCAGTGTATCAAATCTGAATACCTCGTTTTGCTCGACCGGTGAAGTGGTTCCATCCTGGTGGAGGCGCTCGAGTGACCAGAATGCCGCATAAATTGCATGCTGGTAAGCCGCCCTGTTCATCCTGTCTGTTACCGCCGCTATCAGGTCGATGTTACCTGACAGGGTGTTATCATTGCTGTTCTTCAGCAAGAAGGCTTCATTTGAGCCGTGTCTGGCGGCATAAAGATTGTGCAAAACCGGTGGGTAGTAATCTTTGCTGGTTCTTACGAATCTGGCTGGATTCAAATAACTGCCGTCAGCATCGAGAATCTCGAGATGTACGTGGTCATACAGACGTTTCTCGGGTAAAACCGGTTGAAGCCACCTGGCAACTTTTCCGATGAAACTGCCACTGGCAAGGCTGGTTTTATTTTCCATGCAACGAAAAACTTCAACGGGAATGGAGGATGGTTCTATATGCCGGAACATCCATTTTGTGCCGTCTGCGGTGGTTATGGCAACTTCAAGATACCTTGTATTCAACGATTCACCACGTCTCACGGGTCGTCTGTCATAAGAAAACCTGTGTGGTTCAGCCGTTGCGGTAATTTTATAGTCGTTGATTTCAACCAGCCCTGTTACCGGTGTGAATACTTCGGTGCCTGATACAGCGCACAAATCGAGCCCGCCGTGGAAGTAGGGCACATTATGGTAATTTTGATAGTCATAAAACTGGCCACCAACTTCAAACGAAGTTTTAAAAATAGCCGGCAGCTCACTTTCTGCGCCCGCTGGCAAAGCGCAACCGATGCTCAGGCATAATAATGAAAGCAAATATCTGTATCTGAAAGTCATTTTAAGGCTTCTTCAGCACTGCTTCAGCTTCTGAACGCAATTCTGGTGATGGTTTTGCCTTAAGCACCTCTTCATACATCATTCTGGCTTTGTTAAGATTGTTCAAATTTTTATAGCTGCGGGCTGCTTCGGCGTAGGCCTCGGCTGTGAGCTGGCTGCCCGGGTAAAGAACAGGCACCTTGAGCACTTCGAGAATGCCGGTTTCAACGTCTCCGGATGCTATAAGGCTTTTTCCGAGCCAGAACCTGGTTTCAGGTATGGAGGAATCGGTTGTCGGGTAATCTTTGATAATTGCCGAGAAAGTTTCGATTGCCGCTTTAAAATCGCCGGTTGAAAAAAGAGACATACCGGTGGCACGTCTGGCTTTTGAGGCCAGGGGATGGTTGGGTTCTTCGGTCGTAATAGCTTTATAATGCTGAATTGCCAGCGGGTGGTTCCCAAGTTCTCGCGCTATCTCCGCTATATGAAAGCGGGCCTCCTGGCGAAAATATCCGGTCGCATCGAGTAACTGGGAAAAAGCTGCCAGAGCCTGTGCCTGATCTTTGAGCTCGAGCCAGCAGAGGCCGATTTTGAATACTGCGTCTTCTCTGAGCTTGCCCTTCGGGTTCTGGTCAAGGTAAATCTGAAACCTGGCAATAGATTCTTCATAACGACCAGCTTTCATCAGAACCTCGCCTGCCCGAAAAGTTGCCTGGGGAGCAAGTTCGTTGCCGGAGGCTACTATGGCTTCAAATGCAGTCAGGGCATCGGCAAAGCTATTTTGCAGATAAGCAAGCTCGCCTAGCTGGTAGAGAGCATCGAATTTGGCTTTGCCTTTGGGAAACTGCTTGATTACACGATTAAAGAAATCGCCGGCAAGAGTAATATTGCCAAGGTTGAACCAACATTCGCCAATACGATAAAATGCTTTTTCTCGCAGGTCGGGGTCAACTTTCTCGGAGGTCACCTTTTCAAAATTTTCAATGGCCTCTTTAAAGCGGCCCAGAGAAATATTTACAAGGCCTGACTGGTAATGAGCGTCGTTTCTTTTGCCGTTTGAGGGATATTTTTTGAGAAAATCCTCAAAAGAGCGCAGGCTTTTTTCGAATTCGCCCGTTCGTGACAGCGCCAGAGCTTTAATATAGTCGAGTTCGGCCTGATCAGAGGGTTCAAGGGCATTTGCGGTGCGGGTAATCCATTCGATTGCTTTTTCATATTCGTGAAGGTTCATCAGCAGGTCGATAAGGTTTTTGATCGAGTCTTTACGCACCGTAGATGCCGGATTGCCGGCCTGCTTCTCAAAATGTGTGACTGCTTTTTGTGGCTCAGAGAGACGGATGTGGCACCAGGCAAGCGAATACCCGGACTTTTGCCCTAAAACCGTTTCAGGGCCAAGTGCAATGGTTTTGCCGTATTCAGTAACGGCGTTGCCGTAATCTTTGAGCCTGAAATATGATTCGGCGATATAGAACTGCAGAGCCTGCTGTTTATCGGCAGGGCATTTGTCGAGAGCTTTGTTGAAATGCTCGAGAGCCTGTTTATAAATGCTCTGGTTAAACTTGCCGACCCCGGCCTGAAGGTGGCACTCAAACCTCTGCTCATCGGTCAGTGTCGGTTCTTTAAGCAATTCTTCATAGTTGCGAATTGTTTGTTCGGTATCCATATTGAATTTAACCATCAGGAAACCGCGTTTGATGTTGGCATCTACCCAGAGAGCGAGGTCTTTGCGACTGACTCTGGCAAATGCTTCGATTGCTGATTTAGGGTTGTTGTCATTTGTGTGCGACCAGGCAAGCCCGTAGGCGGAGCGGTCGCGAAAAATACTGTTCGGATAGTCTTTTAAAAGTTTATTATAAAGGCCGGCTGCTTTGACGTAATTTTTTGTCCGGTATTCACATTCTGCCAGCCAGAAAAGGGCACCGTCGGCCTGTGAAAAAGACTTTGGTTCAGACAACAGGCGGGAAAGTACTTTCGAGGCTTCTTCGTAAAGATGCCTTTGAACGAGGCCGAGGGCGTAACGGTATTGTTCGCGTTGTTCGGGGCTATCAGCCATAGCTGGTCGGCAGAAGAGTATGCAGATGGCAACCAGGGCTGCGCTGGTAATTAATCGGATTGACATTGCATGATGTGACTTTTTCAAAACTGATTCTCCGGTTCTAGGTCTATTGGTAGATTCTAACGGTCATTCGTCTTTTTTCTTGTCTGAATCTTCTTTGCCTGAGCGTAGATCTTTCTGGGCATCTTTGCATTCACGAATGCCTCGCCCAAGGGCTTTTCCTATTTCAGGAAGCTTTCCGGGGCCAAAGAGTATCAGGATAATGACCAGGATAACTAACAGTTCGGTAAAGCCGATGCCCATTGTGTGCCTCCGTATGAAAAACCTCAGCAATTCTAGCACCTTAAAGGTCAAACCTTCAAGAACGAAAAACAAACTTAATGCTGCGATTGACAATTATTAATGGGTGATTTAGTCTTATGCCTATGGTAGCAAAAAAAGCTTTAACATTACTATCCGCTGTCCTTTTCATGTTCGCGGCACTGACATCGATGGCCAACGCCCAGATCGCTGATGCCGACGGGCTGCTTGTCGATATTCCCGAGCCTCCGGGTGCCAGATCAGAACTGCCCACGCCGATCCCTATGGTGTATGAGTTTATGGGCGGTCTCATGGCGGGTGAATTCGATATCTGCCTGGCTAATTTTGATGTGCAGACTTTTTTGGCACTGATATTTGACCGCCAGCTGAAACGCATGGATCAGAACGAATACCGTGAATTGTTTTCGTATCAGATTCAAACTCAGCGAAACGAATTCCGGTTCTTGTCCAAAATAATGAACCGGGTTGCCGGCGGAGCCAAAATTGACTACTCGAACCCCCGCTACCACAAGCAAGTTCAGAGTAAAGTCGTTGTAAAGATTGATACCACACGTGGCAAATTCGATTTTGTCGTTTATTGTCGCTTCATTAAAGACCGCTGGTTTATCTATGACTACGTTCTAAACAATCAGCGTCTGACCCTGACTTTCAGAGATGCCCTCAAAGGCGTGGGGGTCGATAATTATGTTTCAAGCCTCAGGCCTTTCTATGGCGAAAAACGTGGGTTCAGGCCGGTTCGCAACAAAGAATTTGAATTTGGCTTTATGGTGCCAAGCGACTATCTCACCCGTGAGAATCTCAGCTCGGCGCTTCTTGCCTCTGTAGGGGCTTTTGATGGCCAGTTTTTGCTGCATGTTCAGGCAGCAACCTATGATGAACCGCAGAATCTTGCCCAGGTTGGCAAGGCCATTAAAGAGAGCCTGATGCCCTTCCAGCCGCGACTCTTTGACCAATGGAAAAGCGAACTCGCCGGAGTTGAAATCGGCAATGTTCTGTTTCATTTTTTGAAGAATAATAAGCGTCTTTTCACCCACATGGTTCTTATTCCTCTCGGTCGCAAGCTGGTAGTGCTGAATTTTTACCACAGCAGCCTGCAGTTGATGAAGCATATGACCAATCTGCGCGAAAAGATTCTCGAAACCTTGAGTCTGCCTAAAATCGAAGCCATAGGTGGAATCCTTCCAGGCGAAATCCCTGATGAGCTAACCATTTCAGGGGCAAACGAATTTGGCGAAATAGACTCATACCAGGAGCCATCCTTCCAGGGCAGCGACGAAATCACCATCAGTCCATCGCAACCCACCTGGGAGGCCAGCCCTTCGCCTCCAGTCGATGAAGAAGAAGGCAATGAGGGTAGCACCGATGAAGGCACCGATGAAGGCGATATGCTACGCCCCGATTCTTTTACCGGTGGCAATTCAGATTACCCTGAACCCCCGGATGTTGACGACGATTCAGCCGGAGATGATGTGCCACCACCGCCTGAGCCGGGCGATGACGATATTCCTCCCCCGCCAGAACCGCCTGATGACACATCAGACAGTGGCGGTGGCTACGGAGACGGCTCTAATATTGATGATGACGACTATTATCCTGGCCCCAGCGATGGCGGAGATGTTTCATTCTAGGGTATAGCACCACACGACCCGTCGCGACGTTGATCGGCAGCCGTTAAAAGGCTACCGTCGCTTTTCCGGGCAATAAGGCTCAGCAACCCGAAAAAATCATCGCAGCCGTTTTTGACTTCGACATCTGGTAGCATTTTTCTGGCTTCTTTGAGCAGCTTGAGGTCTGGATGCCACTCGACGCTGAGTTTCTGGCGATAATCAAGATAGAATCTTGGAGCTGACATGCTTTTTTTCAGGTCGTGACCGGCCAGAATTCTTGCCAGCGCCAGCCCGGTATTAAAAATAATCCGGTCAGCACCAGCCCCGCCCATAGCCAGCAGCGGCTGGCCATTTCTGGTGACTATTATGGGCGATTTTGCCGAAACCGGCCCGGCACGCAGCGGGTAATCAGCGGGGTATCGGGCTACCTGGTCAGAGTAATTGCGTAGACCATTGTTGTAAAAGAAACCGCCAGGTGCCAGCTGACCCGTTCCGAAATGGTTGCCAAGGGTCAGGGTCATCGAAACGACGAGACCATTTTTGTCCCAGACACAGAGATGAGTGGTGTTGGTGTCTGCTACAGCAGGGTCACATACGGTCGCCGGCTTTTCACCCTGCTCAACCAGGTCGAAAAATCTCTGATGATCATCGATGCATCCGGCCATGCCACTGTATTTGGCAGAAATAACCCTTTGCCCGGTTGCAGCCAGAGTGAATAGTTCTTTGCCTGTCTCTGGAAAAAGCTTAATGCCTTTATCAAGAAGGTCAAATGCCAGTTTAACCGTCGCCAGAGAGCACGAAGGGGGTGGGGTGCCATAAATGCTGAATTCATGGTAGTTGTAGCGCAGAGCCTTAACTGGCTGGCTGCGGTAGAGAGCAAAATCTTCAGGTTGATACATTGAACCACGGCTTTGCATGTCGGCAATCGTCTGTTTAGCTTCAGACCCGCAATAAAAAGACTGGCCCCCGTCAGCTGCCATTTGTATCAGCGTTCTGGCAAGTTTGGGCTGTTTGAAAATCTGTCCGGCCCGCAAAGGAAAACCTTCTGGAGAGAGGAACGCAATGGTTTGCACGTCTTCAACGCTGCAAAGCTTTTTTTCGACAACCTTTTCGAGATAGGCGCTGACTTTGAAGCCATTTATACAAGCAGCAATTGCCGGGGCCATAATCTCGGGCACCGGTCTGCTGCCATAAATTCTGTGCAGCTTCAGTAAAAGTTCCGGAACCGTTGGCAGGCCGATGTAGTTTTGTCTGTCGACTGCCTTCTGGTCAAGGGGACGGCGGGTAGAAGCGTCAAAGGCTGTAACACGGCCATTTGCACTGCAAACCAGCGCGAAGCCATCGCCACCGATTCCGGAGTTTGAAAAATCTACGACTCCAAGCGTGAAACCGGCCGCAACCGCAGCATCAACGGCGTTGCCCCCATCTCTTAAAATCTGCAGAGCGGCAGCAGCTGCGAGAGGGTGACCGCAGCTCACGGCACCATTATGACCGGAAGCCAGAAACTGTCGCTCATCAGCAGGCTCACCCGCCAGGCAGCAGCCTGCCAGAGCGATTATTAACGTTACAATGGCAAATATTTGCCGCCTGGCGCGTTTGCCCCCAATACATAAATGCCAGGTCCCGGCTTTCCGGCCGCAAATGTTTGATCTGTTAAAAAAATCAGCCATTGGTTTTCTCCTGTTGCAGAACTTTGAATGCTTCTATACTTTGCGTTTTACCTTTAACTCTGTTAATTGGCAGCTTTTCGACAATGCAGCCTTCAGGAACTGCGTCGACAATCTGGCCGGAAATAACTATGCCGCCACCGGTTTTAACGGCTTCATAAGCCAGTCTGGCAGCCAGATTGACCGGATCGCCAACCACAGTTCTCGACAGGCGCGCTTGTTCGGCCCCCATGATGCCGGCTACTGTCACCCCGGTATTAATGCCGGCAGCTACGATCATACCTGTTTCTGCCATGATCTGCCGGCAAATGAAGGTTGCGGCTTTAATTGCCCGTTGAGGAATGTCGTCAGATTCATTTTGCGGGTGCTCAAAAACAATCATTACTTTGTCTTCTATCATTTTATCTATTTCACCGCCGAACTGCCGGGTTGCACCGTCTGCTGCCTGAAGGAGGTGTTGCAGACGATTGAATACTTCCTGCGCCGCATGGCTTTTTTGATAACTGGCAAAGTCGCAAAGGGCTGCAAATATGATTGTTGCAATCTTGGTTTCGGTTTTTTCTGCCAGGGCAGAGTTTTCGGCACCAGCAACTTCGCGGCGAACCGAATCAGTCACAAAGCTTTTCAGCAACATTCCTTCTTCGAGACTTTCAGCCATGTTATTGAATGATTTGCCCAGAGCAGCGAACTCGTCAGGGTGATCTTCATGAATCCGGATCTTAAAATTTCCCATGAATATCTCTGTTGTTGCCGCTGTAAGCTCCTGTAAGGGCCAGATAAAATAGATAGCGCCGGCAAAGGCAAGCACCCCCCCACAAATCAGGATTGCAGCGACCAGCAGCGACAAACGCCGGCCCATGTGGTGTCGAAAAACTGCAAAACTACGCATCAGTTCGCTTCCTGCAATCGTAAAATTTGAATATATGCCGGGGATGGCGACGTTTATCTGCGTTGTTTCAGCGGTTTCAATGATACTTGATGTTCTGGTTTTTGTGCCCTGGGCTGATTCGCCTATTCTTACTAGTTCAGGGTGTCTATCGGTGATTTCTTTCATACTGAAATTCAGAGTCGAAGTCGAATGCTCGTCGCCATGAAATGCTACTCTGGGCGACTGCCCGCGTAAGCGCAGGCGGTTGAAGGGGAACATTAAATTGGCGTTGGTGCGTTCGATATACCATGCAGCGTAAGCATACAGTCTATTCTGGTAAAAAACAGGAGTTGCCAGCATCTGCTCGGTTCGGTAGTTTGCCGAAAAATCAATTCTGATGTCTGAATTTTGCCTGAATCTGAAAAATGCGTCTGATCCAAAGATTTTTAGAAAAAAGTCTTTGGAATACTCGCCTTTAAGGTCTCTGCCAAGATTCTGACGGTTCGTGCCAGCAGGCTTTTCGGCTTTGCCATTGTGCAAAGAGATGATTTCGAGGAATCTGCTTTTAAAAAGCTCGGCAACCATGTTGTTTACGTCATCAGGGCTATACCTGTTGGTGGCCTCCCACCTGATGCCCGAAAACCGATTTTCATCTATGCAGAGCCAGAATGAAGAAAACATATTGCCACCGTGGGTTTCCCGTAGTTGATTTAAAAACCTTAATGCAAGGCTGGTTTCATTGTCGTAAAAGGGCATCTCTGCAAAAGATGCAATTCTTTCAATTGAATTGAAACCCCTTGCGGTATTGAGGATTTCGGCGGTGCCATCGGCCGCGGCCAGGTCAATGTTCGCCAGGTCTTTTTCCAGCTTGTCGGTGACAGTTCTGGTTTCATTTGCGTAGCTGACCCTGAAAATCTCACCTGCCAGGTAGGCTGAGGCGAAAATTGGTTGAATGACCAGGAAAGCAAAAATTGCTGGAACCATTATTTTAAAAGAGACATCGGGGCCGCGACCCATGAGAAGTTTTTCAGCGAGAACCTTGAATAGAACGCACGAGGCGATTGCAAGCATTGCGAGCAACAATTTACTGCTACTTGTTTTGCCGGACTTTTTTATCTGCGGGGCAATAACGGCAAAAAATCTGCATCTTTTGAGCGGGTCGAAGTTGAAAAACCTGGTTTGATAACCGGCAGTCGCAGTCTGCATGGCACGCGGGCCAATTTTCCCTGCGAGCTTTTTGATGGCAGTCTTCAGCTCAGGCTTGCTGACAAAATACTCTGAGAAAAATATCGAACCTGTGTCTGGAAAAAAAACTCCCAGTCCGTAATCGCGCCCGGGAAACCTGGTGAGCTTTCCCTTATTGCTTTGTTCAGTAGTAAAATCTGACAAATCAGCGAGGGCGAACAAAAACAAGTTCTTTGTTATCCTTTGGCCAGACAGGCTCATATATTTGCCTGGCTGGCGAATGGCTATTTTGGTAATGTTATTATGCATCAGATCATTCAGGGTGTTGCGATAAAAGCCCTGCCATGGCTCAAGGGGCAATTTTGGCTCAGAAAGTTCTTTCAGGCTCAAGGAGATTGTCTGAAGTCCAAGGTCATTGCCAAAATGAAGCGATCTTTTAAATTTTCCTTGATCATCAAAAAACAAATATTCAAACTCGCAGGGGAATCCAGCCTCGTTGATAACATTGTTTGACTGGTTTTCAAGATATTTATGCAGCTCAGGATCATCATAACTCATTAAGAGCTCTTTTTTGTCACTTATGAGGATTTGACTGGTGCGTGAATGCTCACGAATCAGATAGTTTGACTCATCTGAAGCTCGCCCGAGCTGTTGTAAATCGTGAATTATGCGTGCTTCTGTATTTTCAAGAGTTTCGCTTTTTTCAAGATTTTCTGCTGATTTGACAGCAAAAAAGACGCTGATCGTTGGGAAAAAAGAGATCAGCATCATCAGCAGAATTGTAATTGCCTTTTTCATTCTTGCATTTCCAGGGTTTTAAGTTCGAAGAGATCTTCCTGGTGATGAATGAAGTTCTCTTTTGCTTTGCCGCTTTTAACTATTAATTCGCTGGTAACAATAATTTTTGTAAAAAGGCCGGTTTTGCTTGTTGATTCACAAAACTCGGCTCTCGATCGTGGCACACCGATGATGGTAAATTCAGACCTCGAACCTGAATTGAGTATACCGGCCATAACGCTGCCGTAGTCGAGGCCTATGCCGATATCATAAGTAACCTTTGCCTGTTCTCTTCTGGAGTTTTGCAGTTCGTGGTGCCGGTGCATCATTTGTGTGGCTGCAGAGAGGGCATTTATGCCGGCAACCGCTCCATCTCCGGGAAAAAAGGCTACGATGGCATCGCCAATAAATTGCTCAACCTGCCCGGCATTCTGGTTGATGATGTCAACCATCTCACGCAGGTGTTCATTGAGCAGATCGCCAATAACAGCTGGATTATGGCTTTCTGATATGGTGGTAAAACTTCTTATGTCTGTGAATAGTACCGCGCCGGCAATATCTTGCCCGGAAGCGTGCTGATGACTCAGTTTGACACCTGCATTGAAAGTTGTGGAAACAAATTTGCCAAGCAGTGTTCTTTCCTTCAGTCCTTTTATCATTTTTGCTGTTGCTGCGGCCAGCTGGCCGAGCTCATTATTGAAGGGGTATTTGAAATCCAGGCCATAGTTTCCGGCAGCGACTTCGGCAAAGACCCTGTTCAGGTTGCCAACTGGTTGAATCATCAAACTGGAAACGGCTGAGGCAAGAAGGTAAATTGTTCCTGAAAGAATTGCCGTCATTATTGCAAGCAGGACTACTTTGATATCCTTTTCAGCATTGAAGCCGGCCAGACTTATTATTGCACCGCCATAATAATGCCTGGCCTTATTGAGAGGCTCATAGACAAATATTTCATCGGTCTGACGGGTCGTCAGCCAGAAAACTGAACTTGCCGCTGATTCAAGAAACTGGCGAAAACTTTTTCCGCTCGTGCTTTTGAGAAAGCGCAGGTTTTTGGGAAATACCTGCAGGCCTGAAGAGTAATCCCGGCTGAAGCAGAAATACTGGCTGATACCATTTGAATTCAGGTGCCCCAGCTCATCTTTTATTACTTCCTGCACGGTATTTTCCAGATCCATGCCCAGAACCAGGTAACAGCCAATTTTCCCTTCATTCTCGAGAATTGTGGTGAAAAAAACGTGACGGTTTTCTCTTCCGGCCTGCAGCAGGTTTATGCGCTCAAGTGAGGAAAGAAAAACATCTTTGGCTGATGGGTTGTCTACGCCCCCCATCGAGGCTGCCAGAGTTTTCTGCGAAGGCGAAAGGGAGATTGGCTGGCAATTGGGCTGATGTGTCGTCAGGAGCTTGTTGAGGCTTGCCGCTGAAATTGTGTAGTATTCAAGGTGGTATCGGGCAAAAGGAATCAAAGACGGGGTTGATACGTGGTATTCGGGCGTTTCTCCGGGTTTAATGAGCAAAAGATATCTGAGAAAGAACCCTCGCTGCTGCAGCTGGCTTTTGAGCAGGGCAAAACCCTTTTTGTGGTTTGCGTAACCCTCACTGACCAGTTGCCGGTGAATCATGGGAAAAGCCAGAAATTCTTTGATGGTAAGCCCTGTCTGGGCGGTGCTCTCTTCAGATCTTTCGTCAATCTGCTGAAGGTTGGCGCGGGTTTGACTGACAGTCTTCTGTAAGGCACCTTCATGTGATTGATCGATCAGATTTAAACCGAGGGTGACGAAGCCAAAAACAGGCAACATGCCGGTCATAAAAAAGAGCATTTTAAATGCGAAGCTCAGAGAAAAACGGTTGTGTCGTAGTCTGAGAAAGAAAAACGCTGACCAGAGCAGGGAAAAAACAACGGTTGCCGGTAATAGAAGTGATGTTTCCCGGGCATTCTGCTGCGAAATTCTGCCGGATATAATAACCAGATAATGTGTTTCAAGACTTAAGGAGTCTATATAGTGCCACCAGTCGCGATTTTTATGAAGTTCACGCATCGGGACATTCTTGCTTTGATAAAGAACCTCTCTGGCGGACAAGAGCGCATCTGCCATTAAAGCCTGTGAGTGAGAATTATGGCCTGTAATGGGTGAAAAGCTGTAGTCAACAAGGGGCGAAGCCGCAAAGCAAACCGTTAAATCATTGTTGCCGGAGTTTGCAAAGCTTTTTGCCAGGTTTCTCAGACTTTCTCCTGTATTTTCGATAAAGTTACCTGGAAACAAGGCAATAAGACCACCGATACAGTTCCCGTCTCTGAAAAAGCGCTGCCAGTAAACATAATGCGGCTGACCTTCAAATTGCACCGGTGTCATTACTCCGATTCTTTGCGAAGCAAGATATTCAGGCGCAGAGTTTTCTCCGAAAAGGCCACTGATAAACTTTTCACTGCTTCTGCGGCTGCTTTCATCTGATGTGAGATCGGCCAGAGCAATCATGGCTCCAAATAGTTTTTCCATGGCGCGTCGCTTGGTTTTCATGAAAAAATGTCTTTCGCAGAGCTCTATAGTATTGTCTGTACGATTGAATGCCCATATCCTTGCCTGAGCAAGAATGTGGGCCGGCATTGACTTCTCGATCATGGCGGCCAGTTCATCGCCGACTGCGGGCAAACCCTGGGCA
>JAQUZA010000581.1 GCA_028691595.1 Candidatus Rifleibacteriota bacterium | reverse complement strand
GCAAAAGCAGCGGTAACCCGGTGCCGCTTGCCGGAGTTCCCTACCACAGCATCGATGGCTATATTGCCAAGCTGATACACCGCGGTTTCACCGTAGCTATCTGCGAACAGGTTGAAGACCCCAAAAAGGCCAAGGGCCTGGTTAAGCGCGAAGTAGTTCGCATCATCACCCCCGGCACCGTTTCTGACCCCACCATGCTCGAAGAAACTTCGAACAATTATCTGGTGGCATTTGGAGCCGCCAATGACCGCTTCTGCCTGGCCGCCGTTGAGCTCAGCACCGGCGAAATGATCGTCAGCAGCGGCGATCAGGTCGAAATGGGCATGCTCCCGGAAGAATTCACCCGACTGTTGCCCCGTGAGATTCTCTGTCTGACAGATTCTTCCGGTACCCTGCCCTCGCCTGCCCCCTGGCAGCACCTCAAGGCCGAGGTTCACCCGGCCCGCATCAGCGAAGGCGAAGCGGTTGATATGCTCTGTAACCTTTACCCGGGCGAACACAAAGCCAGGTTTCTCGCCCTGCCAACCCTGACCCTCAAAACTCTTGGAATCCTTGCCGACCACCTGCTCGACACGCAGCGCTGTTCGCTGAGCCATCTTGGCCTGCCCCGCGACTACCGACTCGGCGACGGCATGGTTCTCGATGAAGCGACACTTGGCAACCTCGAATTGCTGCCGAGCAGTCGTAATCAGAATATTGGCGGCACGCTTTTTGATGTTCTCAACCGCACCCGCACCAGCATGGGCTCACGACTGCTCAAAAGATGGCTGTTGAAGCCACTCATCGACCCGGAGTCAATCAATCGACGACTTGACATGGTCGAATGTTTCGTTAATGATGCCCTGTTGCTGGCCGAAGCCCGCGAATTACTCAAAGGCATACCAGACCTCGAGCGCACTCTCAGCAAAATATCGCTGGGCAGCCGCAACCCGCGTGATCTTCAGGCCTTGAGCACCGGCCTGGGCCGGGTGCCCGCCCTGCAGGAACTGCTGCAAAACGCCGGGTTGACGGCAATTGCCGAGCTTTTTGTTCCCCTGGCTGAGTTCACTGAATTCATTGATCAGCACCTGCTCGACGAGCTTCCGGCAAATCTCGCTGATGGCGGCATCATCAGAACCGGAATTAACCCAGAGCTTGACGAACTGCGCGGCTTAATGCGCGATGGTGACGAATGGCTGCGGGCCTTCGAAGAACAGGAAAAGCAGCGCACCGGCATAAAAAATTTAAAAGTTCGCAAAAACAGTGTTTTTGGCTTCTTTATCGAAATTTCAAAAAGTCAGGCAGAGCAGGCCCCCGACAACTATGTAAGAAAGCAGACCCTGACCACCGGCGAACGCTTCATCACCGCCGAGCTCAAAGATTACGAGAACAAAGCTTTCACTGCCAGTGAAAAATCAACCGCCATCGAGAAAGAAATCTACGAAGGCCTGGTAAAAAAGGCCCTCGAAAATATTCCGGCCATCAAGGCGAATGCGTCAGCAATCGCTCTGTCAGACGTAATCAGTTCTCTGGCCAGACTCGCTGCCGAAACCCGCTGCTGCCGGCCGACAGTGAATAACGAAAACAGAATACACATCAAAGCCGGCCGACACCCGGTAGTTGAAAAATTTCTCGAAAACGGCGAGTTTCACCCGAACGATCTGCTGCTCGATGATGCCAGGCGGCAGGCTATAATCACCGGCCCGAACATGGCCGGTAAATCGACTTATTTGCGCCAGGCCGCCCTGATAGTTCTTATGGCACAGGTTGGTTCTTTTGTTCCGGCTGAGAGTGCCGAAATTGGTGTGGTAGACCGTATTTTCACCAGAGTTGGGGCTTCAGACAACCTGGTGCGCGGGCAGTCGACCTTCATGGTTGAAATGATGGAAGCCTCGGCTATTTTAAAGAACGCCACCGGCCGCAGCCTGTTGATACTTGACGAAATCGGGCGCGGCACCTCAACTTTTGACGGGCTGTCATTGGCATGGTCGATACTCGAACACCTCAACCTGAATATCGGTGCTCGAACACTTTTTGCAACCCATTACCACGAACTGACTGATCTTGATACAGTTCACAAAGGTGTTTTTAACCTGAATGTCGGTGTCAGCCATGACGAAGCCTCGGGTGACATGGTGTTTCTGCATGCTATTCACGAAGGCCCGGCCAGCAAGTCTTACGGTATCGAGGTGGCCCGTCTTGCCGGTCTACCCGGTAATGTTATCGAAAGGGCGCGCGAGATACTTTTTGAACTGGAAAAGACCGAGCAGGAAGAACTTGACCGGGTTACCAGGTCTTTGCGAACCACGCCCGGGCAGCACAAACCTCAGCAGCTCAGCCTTTTTGCGCCAGGCAACGAGGTCATCGAGGCAATTTCCAGAATCGATGTAAATAATATCACCCCGCTTGAGGCCTTGAATCTGCTCAATCGTCTCAAGGACATGACCAATGGGTGAAGATTACTGGGCACCAGTTTTTGCGAAACTGCTCGAAGACCGGGGCTTTTTGCGGCGGCTCTGCCACGATACCGCCGATGCCGATCTGGTTAACTGGGTCTTGCCCAATCAGCCGCTCGCCCGAAAATGCACGCGCTATATCAGAAGGCATAAAATTACCGACAAAGCGGCGCTGATTGACGAGATATTATTTTTTGCCGATGAAGACGAAGCGTTGCGCAAGATCATTCTTTTCACCTGGGTCGAGAAGAACCCTAAAACCATGGGGTTTATGAGCATTCCGGCCAATCAGGAAAACATCGCCAGGCTG
>JAQUZA010000580.1 GCA_028691595.1 Candidatus Rifleibacteriota bacterium | reverse complement strand
CCTTGATTCAGGTCAAAGATCTGATGCGAAAGGTTCACAATGGCTGTTTTGCCATTATCGACAGCCACAATGGCCAGATAATTATCAATCCAGACGAACACCAGCGGCGGCGCTATTCCATAGAACTGGATCAATACCGGGAAAAGCAGAAGCGCATGCAGGATGTTCTTTCCGAGCCTTCGATTACAACAGATGGCGTAGCCATAGCTCTCAAAGCCAATATTGGCCAAACTGCCGACATAGATGCCGTCCTTGCCAACCGTGCCTCAGGCGTGGGCCTTTATCGTACTGAGTTTGCCTATCTTACCAGGCGCACTTTTCCAACCGAGAATGAGCTTTTCGAAACTTATTCCTCAGTAGTCGAAAAGCTTGGTGATTCCAGCCTGGTTATTCGTACTATCGATATCGGTGGCGATAAAATATCGCATCTGATGGGAAACTCACTTGAAAGAAACCCTGAACTCGGCTGGCGCGCGGTCAGAATGTCTCTTGACTGCGAAGAAGTTTTTTCGACCCAGCTCAGGGCAATTTTGCGGGCGGCAGCTCAGGCAAAAAAAGGGCAGGTAAGCATCCTGTTCCCGATGATTTCAAACATTGAAGAGCTGCGAAAAATCAAATTACTGCTCAACAAAATGCACGAAGATCTTATTCGCAGCGGTCAACCGACCCCTGAAAACATGCGTATCGGTATCATGGTTGAAATACCTTCTGTCGCCCTGCTTGCCGACAAATTTGCCCGTGAGGTCGATTTTTTCTCGATTGGCAGCAATGATCTCGTTCAGTATACCCTGGCGGTTGATCGCACCAATTCAAAAGTTTCTCACCTTTATCAGCCGGCAAACCCTGCGGTGATAAAACTTATCAGCCAGGTTGTTAAAGTCAGTCAGCAAAATAATGTTGGCATAAGTCTTTGTGGCGAAATGGCCGGAGACTTACGCTATACTGTTCTTCTGCTTGGGCTTGGGCTACGTGAGCTCTCGATGAACGCGATTCTGATCCCTGCCGTCAAGCAGGTTATCCGGAGCATCTCATTTGCAGAGGCTGAACGGCTTATTTCCCCGGTTCTGAACCTCGACACCGCCGAAGAAATTGAGCAGGCCCTCAGCAAAATAAATCAGAAACTTGGCATACAGTGAAACGATCGTCAGTTTTAATTATTTTTCTTATTTTTATCAGCTTTTTCTGCCTGGCCTGCAAAGCAGACTCAGAAACAGTTACAGCAGTGCCCATCAAAGTAGACCAAACTGCCGGGCCTGTTGAAACAGACAGCACACCTGGCGATCCAGCGCAAACGAGCACCGGGCAGCCCGGGAAATACCAGGTTCTTCCTGAAACAGTCGCCTCTCTTGCCGGGCACGAACTCAGAATAATGCTTGCCAGAAGCTTTGAAGAAAAAGCTCTGGGTCTGATGTATTACGAGAGGCTTGCAGAAAACCTGGGCATGCTCTTTGTCTACCCTGCGCCGCGCTCAATGGCCTTCTGGATGAAAAATACCATGATTCCCCTCGATCTTATTTTTCTCTCAGAAAACCTCGAGATATCAGAAATGATCGAAAACATGGAACCAGGCTATGGTCTACCAGAAGCCACACTGCCAAGATATGTATCAACATCACCAGCACAGTATGCTCTTGAACTCAATGCCGGCATGATCAAAAAACTCGATCTGAAAATCGGCGATCGCCTGGAAATTCCCATCACCCTGCTCTACTCAGACTAGAAATGCTATCAGGATCTATCGACAATCTTCTCAGACTTGCCGGAATATTGCTTGCTGCTGTTCTGGCCGTGCAGCCGTGGTTGATTGCAACACGTTCTGAAGACCCTTTTCTATTCAGCTCATGGGCTGTTTTTGCTGCAGGCTCGATAGCAATCTGTATTGCTTCGGTAGTTTTTCTTTTTTTCAGGCCCAGACGCGGCCAGGTGGTTTTTCTTGGCAGTTATCTGCTTTTTTTTGCGGCCATCACCCTGTCAACTCTTCAGTCCGGTTTTAACAACAGCCTGAGAAGCTCGATGCTTTTCATTTCCATACTGTTATTAACGGGTTTTTTGCGCCTGGCCGGCCGCAAACAGGATAGCCTTGCTACCGCCGGCATGCTGGCCCTCTGTGGGGGGGCAATGGCAGCCTACAGCCTACTTCAGTATCTGGGTTACGATCTACTGGCATGGAATTCTGACTATATAATGGTTGGAACTTTTTCAAATCCCAATTTTCTTGGTGCCTTTCTGGTTATAGCTGCCATCATAACCTTTGGCATTATTGACACTCAGAACCTCAATTTAAAAAACAAGTTAGCCTTCTCTTTTCTTCTCGCGCTGCAGCTTGCTGCAATAGTAATTGGTGGCAGAAGCGGCGTTATTATCTGCCTCATCATCGCTGTTATTCTTTATTTTACCACCTTCTGGGAAGTCAGGCCCGGCAAGCTGCTGCGAAAATCTCCACTGATAAGTGGTCTTTTGCTGGCTCTGGTTCTGACTCTTTGCCATGGCCTCGCTTACATGGCCACCACCAGTTACCCATGGGAATCCCTCAGCAAAATGCCACAGCGTTACATGCCGGCGATAACCCGCCTGGTTCTCTGGCAGATGGGCTATGCGATTTTTCTCGATCATCCCGTGGCCGGTCTTGGGCCAGGCGCTATTGCTTACCTGATGCCGGCACACCGCCCACCGCAGGGCTCAACCATTGGCATAAAGCCATTTAACGACGACCCCCATTCTGTCATCATTTCACTGCTGGCTGAAAT
>JAQUZA010000579.1 GCA_028691595.1 Candidatus Rifleibacteriota bacterium | reverse complement strand
ACAAAACTGTCACCTGGTCAAGCGACAAGAACAATATCGCCACCGTTGATGCTAACGGTAAGGTAACTGCTGTGGCAGTTGGCACTGCCAAGATTACTGTTACCACCACTGATGGCAGCAAGACCGCCGTCTGTGACGTAACCGTTACTCCGATTCCGGTTACAGGCGTTTCTCTCGACAAGACAACTGCCAGCCTTTTTGTCGGCAATACTGTAACTTTAACTCCGACTGTATCTCCTGCTGAAGCAGATAACAAAAATGTTACCTGGAGCACTTCAAACTCAACGGTTGCAACTGTTAACAATGGCGTGGTAACTGGTGCTGCTGCTGGTGTTGCTACTATCACTGTTACAACTGTCGATCAGAGCAAAACTGCAACCTGTCTGGTGACCGTAGCTGCTGCTCCGATTGCTATTACCGGCGTTGCCGTTTCTCCTGCAACACTCGGGCTTACGGTTGATGGGCAGACTTCGACTCTTTCTGTAGTCTATACTCCTGCTAATGCAAATACCCAGAAGTCTGTTGCCTGGAGCACTTCTAATTCGGCAGTAGCTGGCGTGAATGCTACTACTGGCGTAGTCAGCCCGGTTGCCGCAGGCGTTGCAACAATTACCGTAACTGTTGTTGATACTTCAGATGTATCAAGAACTGCGACCTGCCTTGTTACTGTCTCTCCGGCTCCTGTAAGGGTAACTGGCGTGACCGTGAATCCGACCACCCTCTCTCTGAGCGCTGGTGGCGCAACTGGAAGTATTACACCCACTGTTCTTCCTGGTGATGCCAGCAATAAAAATGTTACCTGGAGCTCTTCGGCAGACTCGATTGCTACAGTTGCCAACGGTGTCGTAACGCCTGTCAGTGCTGGTGTTGCAACTATCACCGTTACTACTGTTGATGGTGCAAAAACTGCCACCTGTCTTGTTACTGTTGGCGCTGCTCCCCAGAGCCAGACTACAGTTACCTTCAATAACCCTGTTGAAGGCCTTAGCACCGGCGACATGAAGATCTACATCACAGCCGGAACCAATACAAGCTTTAACGCTTCAACTTTTATTGCTACCACCACTGTAGTGGTTGTTGACCCTGACAGCGATACAGGCGAAGGTAACAGAAGATTTGTGAAGGTTTCAGAATCTACAGATACCCGCGTAGTTCTTATGAATAACGGCTTGCCGTTTTCGATTAAGTCCTTCCAGTCTCTGACTTTCACTACCGCAATTCCGGCCGGTGCAAAGGTTGAGATTATCAAGTGGCTGGGTTCTTCTGGAGAAGTTGTTTCAACAAGCAACAATCTCTAAAATGACTCTCCCGTGCCCGGATTCGGGCACGGGAGTTTTTTAAGTCGGAGGGTTGAATGAGAAAGATTCTTTTTTTGATGATGTGTTTGTGTTTCTGCGCCCCTGGTTATGCTGAAATCGTTGGTGACTTTGACGGGGATCAAAAGACCACGCTGAAAGATGTGGCTATTCTGTTGGCCTGGTTTCAGCTCCCACCGGCAGACAAGAGCAACAGCACAGTTCTTCTTGAAAGAGCCAAGGTAATTTATAGCCAGGTTTCTAATATAACTCGTTTTCCTAAAGAACCTAACGACAGTCTTTCCGGTGGCACTGTTACCGTTAAAGATGTTGTTCTGATGCTCGCCTGGTTTCAGGTGCCGGAAAAGAGTTGGGATGGCGTTAAGTTCAGGGCAAATGAGATCATCAAGGGTGATTACAGCAGCCTGGAATATTTGCCAGAGACTCCGATCGGCGATTCAACGGTTCCCGTTACCATAACCGGAATTCAGGTCGATCCCCAGTAAAAAATTACGAGATACATCAAGACAGTGCTGCTTCATGTTTTGTGAAGCAGCACTGTTTATTTATGCCCGGCGTTTGGACTGGTCTCGCGATGACGGTGTTTCGACGCCGGTGATGCCGGGCCTGGCCCCAATCAGGTAGTGATGAAAATAATTTGTTTTCTGTTGCTGATTGTTGCGGCTCTTGGCTCAACCGGATGCGATAACCCGTTCTCGTTAGACAGGGAAATGGATGAATTTACCGATGTCATGACCGAGACAGCCGGGATAATCGCCTCAAACCCGGTTGTTCTGCCTCCCTGATGGTCAAATCCACAGGGTCGGTTCGTGTTTATTTTTGCCGGCTAAAAGAATTTTTTCCCTTTTTTGCTTTTCGCTTGATTTACCTGTGAGGGTCATTTTTGGCCGACCGGGTTAAATTAATCGAGGAGCATGGATATGGCAGATACTGTAGCTGATTTTTCCCAGAACGAGGGGCTTAAAATTTATGATTTTTACAATGACTATGTTTTTAAGTGGATCTTTGGGCAGCAGGTTAATGCGCGGTTCACGATCTGCCTGCTGAATGCGTTGCTCGACCTTCGCGGCGAGCACAGCATCGAGGCGGTGACGATCATGAACCCGTTCAATGTAAGCGCGAATTTAAACGCCTCTTGAAAAATCAGGCGGACGTGATACCGGCATTCACGTGACTCTGTTGCATGTTCATTATCAACTGTCGATCGATATTCTGCGGAATCAGGCTTCTGAAATCTTCTTTTGATTTTAAGCCAGGGGCCTTTTCCAGAAGAAACCGCAGATACCAATAAGGTTCAAGACCGTTTGCCTTGGCTGTTTCGATTATGCTGTATAAAGCTGCTGATGCCATTGCACCGTCGACGGTATCGGCGAACAACCAGTTTTTTCTACCGACAGCGAAAGGCCTGATGGCGTTTTCGGCGCTGTTATTGT
>JAQUZA010000578.1 GCA_028691595.1 Candidatus Rifleibacteriota bacterium | reverse complement strand
ACCGATAGCGGTTTCTGACCTCATGGTATTACCACGGGGTATGCGACAGTTTATTTTTACGGTCAGTGGGCTTGAAGTGCCTGCTGAAGAAGGTTCGCAGATAATTGACTCGACATCGCGACTGAGAGTGGTGCGGTACACGCCTGCCGCGCCTCCCGGCGGAACTGTCGGTCTGGCCAGGTCTTTGACGCTTGCCCCGTCGATGGTTTCTCTGAATCGCGAATAATTCAAAAGCCCGGTGTCTGTAAGTGAGAAAATATGGTAGACCAGCTCAGCATCTTTGTTATCGATGGCATTGAAGCCGGATTTTGCCGGTGTCGATTCTGTAAGAGCCAGAAACTTGCTGCCGCCATAGGTAGAGCTGGTAAGGTTTGCAGATTCGGTGGCGTGAATCTGGCCACGGTAAAAATGAATGGCAAAATCGGTTTTTTCGTTTTCGACGATATTACCCGGAAATGTCAGACTCGATGGGTAAGAACTTTTTTTTATGGAAGTATTTATCTGGCGGCTGGCGAGTTTGAGCTGGTTGATGATGTTCTGGGTCCACATGGTCTGGCTGCTCATGCGGGTTCCGCCTGAGTAAAGGGCGAACAGTGCTGCCATGAACAGCGACAATACCCCTGAGGCAATCAGAATTTCGGTCATGGTGAAGGCGCGCCTTGTTTTAGCGACCTGACTGCTGAGCTGAGCGACCTGCCAGCTTGCGTGGTGTGATCTGATTTTAATCGCGGTTGATTTTAACGGTTTTTGTAATGTCATAATCCCAGGCTTCACCTCGGGCGGTTTCAACGGTGGCGTTGATAACCATTTCTACTATCGCGGTATTGTGGACTTTGCTTCCGGCAGCGCCGCCTTCGGTTATTTCCTGGGCGGCGATGTTAAGGGCTTTGATACCATATTGGGCCTTTTTGAAAGGTTCTTTCATCAACCCGCTGATCTGAGCGGGCAATGGAAACATGTTCAGGACGGCATTGGTGTCACCATTGGCGGTGGGTGTGACTTGTGAGCGCATATCCGCTTTGAATTCATTTAACCAGCGTTTTTCGCTGCCGGCGTCAATCGTAAAGCCCGTGGTTAAGAGGCGATTATTCGCGAAATCGCCCTGTTTGTAGAGAAAAATCGGGCCCGGATTATACTTTGAAATCGCGTTCTGAGGTTCGTCAAGATTGGTGATCTGGGTAAAATCGAAAAGCGGGTTGCGACCCTGTGAGAGACAGATTGCGTCATAAAGCTCACGGTGCAGAAATTTAATTTTCAGCATGGCGTGCTGAATCCCGGCTCTGGCGACAAAATGTGCCTGCAGCTGGGCAAAACTGGTCTGGTTTGAGCGGTTATATTGCTGGGTATTTTTGATGATGTAGGTTGAAAGCAGCCCGAGAACGGTCGCAAAAATCAGAACGAGCGGAATTGCCATTCCCTGCCTGTCGTTTGTTGCAAGTTTCACTTAAATCAGCCTCTCAATCAAGGTTTGCTTTCATGGTAAACAGTTCGATAGCTCGCTCGTGCCCGCTGCGGTTCTGCCAGAAAATTTTGAAGAGAATCTTTTTCATGACACAGCGGTCATTGCCGGCCGCGCCTTCTTCCGCCCCGAGTTCATATGCCCCCAGAGTCGTTGTTGCCGGCTGTACAACCCGGTTGCCGTCTTCGTGATAGGGCGAAAGCACGTTCGAGGGCATGTATGGGTCGCTATAGGTATACCAGATATTCTGGCCATTGGCATCGACCTGATTTTCATAAATGGGTCGTGGCAAACAGGTAAAAGCCATTTCGGAAGCTTTGTTGAGGGGGTTCGAAACCGGTATTGGAAAAACGTAAATGCGGGTTTTGTAAACGATGCCGCGCTCATCGGTGATGTTGCCACGGGCGTAATTGTCGCCGCCGCTGTTGCCAAGCATTCCGAGAAAGCCGGTACGGTCAAAGCCGCCAAAATTAGAGATTTCTGCTATGTCGTTCTGTGGGTTGGTGCCGTCGAGATCAGGAACCAGGCCCGCAGCCGGTATGATTGAATTGAATGGCACATCTTCGAGCAGCGTATCGAGAATATTACGGGCGGTGGTCTGGGCAAAAACCTGTGAATTGGCAACATCTGAGTCGCTCGACGAGGTTCCGATCACGCCGATAAGAGGCAGAAAGGCAAAAGCCAGTATCAGCAGTGCTGACATGATTTCGAGCAGTGTGGTGCCTCTGCGTTTATTCATCTACACAAGCCCTCGGGTTAGGATGATGTACCATATTATAGTAATGGTAGCCTTTTCACAAGTGTTCTTGCGCGTAAAAATAATTTTACCGGCTTTCATTATAAATAAAGCTTGACTTTGGCGCTTTTGGCTGTTACAATAGGATTCGATCAGCCGGGATGGCGGAATTGGCAGACGCACCGGACTTAAAATCCGGTGGGGTAACACCCGTGCCGGTTCAAGCCCGGCTCTCGGCAAACCCTACGACGCGGGGTGGAGCAGTCTGGTAGCTCGTCGGGCTCATAACCCGAAGGTCGGCGGTTCAAATCCGTCCCCCGCAACCGCAAGGCACGGGCCTGAATAATATTCGGGCCTTTGTTTTATCCGGCAAGGTAGCTCAGCTGGTCAGAGCTCACGGTTCATACCCGTGCGGTCGTCGGTTCGATTCCGACCCTTGCTAGTGCACTCAAACAAAAACCCGCTCTTAGAGCGGGTTTTTGTTTTCTCAGATTCGGCGAATTTCGAAGTATTTTGTTTTAAATTTTCGTTTTTGGGGACGAAATGGTGACACAACTC
>JAQUZA010000043.1 GCA_028691595.1 Candidatus Rifleibacteriota bacterium | reverse complement strand
AACTCTTTTTCAGAGAGTAGTTGCAGACGAGATTAAGGGCAGGTTTTTTGCCGCAATGCAGGCCATTATCGGTTTTTCATTCCCGGTTGCCTACCTCGTTTTTGGCTACCTGAGTGATGTTTTGTCACCTGACAGGGTATGCATTGTTCAGGGCACTGGTATTCTGGCAGTTTCGCTCTGGTTTTACCGACTTTCGCGCCGTGAAGCAGAACTTTATCAGGCAGCTTGATTTCAGCTGATGCTTTTTTGCTAAGTCATAAATATTAATGTCTTAATGTTCCCGGCTAGTCCTCTGTCACACAAGAATTATGGGGGATCTTCGTCATTCCGCGTTTACACCACAGAGGGGTGTAGGCGGGAATCTAGCATGTAGCGGCTTGGATCCCCGCTTTCCCCCTTTCGGGGACAAGCGCGGGGATGACATCGAGGATGCTGATTTGCGTGTTCAATGCTGACAGAGCACAAGGTATCTACCGCAATTTTTTTTCTTTGGCTTGACAATTTTTTCTTATTTGTCTATTATTCAGTTAACGTTAACTAACCAAAGTGGAGTGCTGATAAATGGCGAGAAAAACCGGCGAAATACGTAAAGGCGAGATTATCGCTACCACCCGCGATATCATTTTTAACGAAGGGTTCAGCAATTTTACTATTCGCAGCGTTGCCGGGCGGGTTGGCATCAGCGAAGCAGCTATTTACAGACATTTCGCCAATAAGGAAGAACTACTGCTCGGGCTTCTTGACTCCCTTTTTATTCCATGGCGGGATGCGCTTGAAAAACTTGCTGAAGAAGCGGGTGGTGTCTCTGAAAAACTTGTTAAGCTTGTTCATCTGCACCTTCACCACCTGGTTGACCGACAACTCAACCCGGTCCTCTTCTTTTCTGAAGCGATCAGGCCCGAAAATCAAAAGCTGCTCGAAAAACTTAACAGTAACCTGCAGTATCTGTATCAGACGGTGCAGAAGATTCTTTTGCAGGCTGTTGAATCAGGAAGCTGCCGTCGGGATCTGGATGTTGATTCTTCGGCCTCATGTGTCATCGGTATTTTGCAAACAGCAGTTATCAGATGGACATTAAGGCGTGACAACTCCGGGCTTGTGGAACAGGCTTCTCATCTGATGAAATTTTTCATTGAAATGATTGTTAAGAAAGGAAACTGACATGACGCGCACCGGAAAAACCTCCCGTTGGTATTATCTTTTTATTGTTGCAATTGCCGTTTCAGTGCTGATACTTGCCGCTGTAGGGATTGTTCGCATTAATGCAAAGCTTTCGCAGGCCCTTCCAATGACTGTGGCTCCCATGGCCGTAAAGACAATTCTGGCCAGTTCCGGTGTCGCTGAAAAGAGCGTTCCAGCGCTGGCTACCGTTAAGAGTGCTGCAACCATAGCGGTTAAAGTCGAGACCGGTGGCAAAATACTGAAATTGCCTGTTCGTGAAGGCGAAAAAGTCAAGACTGATCAGGTTATTGCAATAATTGACAGCCGTGAGCAGGAAGCCTTGCTTCAAGCTGCCAGAGCCAGAAATGAATCTGCTGAAAGTCAGGTTTCGGCTACGTCTGCCGGCCTTAAAGCCCTTGAAGGGCAGCTCGATGCCGCAAAAACCAACCTCGATTTCTGGGCCGGAGAATTGAGAAGAGATGATGAACTGTTCAAGGCAGGTGCCATTGCTCAGACAGCCTTTGAAGGTACCCGTAACCGGCATGCTGAAGCCGCCAGCAGGGTGACTGCTCTGCAATCGCAGATCCAGGCGCAAAAGGCTCAGATAAATGCTTCGCAGTCGCAAAAAAAAGCCAGCGAAAAGGATGTTTTAGTCTGGCAGGTTCGGCGTGATTATGCCGAGCTTGTTTCACCAATCGATGGCATTATTTCGGCCCGTTTTCAGGAAGAAGGGAACCGGGTGTCGCCAGGAACAACAATTTATAACCTTGAAGATACTTCAAGAACTCGCCTGATCATGCAGGTTCCCCAGGAATCTGCGCTTAAGATACGCATCGGCCAACCGGTTATTCTGCAAGGTTATAACGATGCCGGCTTTGCTGTCAGTCGTATTTTTCCTGTGCAGAACGAGCTCAGGCAGGTGGTTGTCGAGGCCGAAACATCAAACCCGTGCGATGGTCTTGTCTATGACATGCAGATTCCTGTAAGCATCGTTGTTGAAAAAAGTTCCGGAACGCTTGTTCCGGAAGCCGCCAGATTCGTAGATTTTAACAGTCAGGATCAGTTTTTTGTTTTTCTGGTTAAAAATTCGCAGGCAGTCAGAACCCCTGTTAAAGCGCTTCTTAACGGAGATTCTGGCCTGTCTGTCGTTGATGAAAAGGTCTTGCCTGCCGGTTCTGAACTGGCCGTCGGCACCTATCTTGAGAATATCAGATTGCCTGCTTCTTTTGCCGTCGAGGTGATCAGATGAGTATTATCAAAAAGGTTATCGAGCGACCAGCCTGGTCTATTGCCTTCTGGTTGCTGGTTACTCTTATGGGAATCGTTTCTTACAACTTTATGCCCGTTGATCTTTTTCCTGATACGGTACCTCCGCAGATCGTCGCTATGACGGTGGTGCGTGGTGCTTCTGCCGATGACGTGAATCGCAGGGTAACAACACTTATTGATCGTGAATTGAAGGGCTTGACCGGCATTGTAAGAGTTGTTTCCACATCCAGGGATGAGGTTTCTTCGGTAAATGCCCAGTTTGACTACGGTACTGACATGTCACAGGCTATGACCGATGTAATTAATGCTGTCAATCGCGTCAGCAGGTCTTTTCCGCCTCAAACGCAGCCGGCCCAGTTCTTTCGTATAACCGATGCTAACCGCCCGGTTGTTACCCTGGCTTTAAAACCTCTTGCCAGCTCAACCCTCGATCTGAAGGCCGTGAGAATTCTTGCTGAAAACGATATCAGGGAAGACCTGTTGCGTCTGCCGGGCGTTGGTCGGGTAGACGTTTTTGGCGCAAATGAGCCTGAAGTGCTCGTTAGAATGGATATCGAGAAGCTCAGGCAGTTCAAGATATCTCCTTCTCAGGTTCTCAGAGCTATTGGCGCTCAGAATACCTCCCTTCCCGGGGGGTATCTTGAAAACGGCGGTCGCGAGTCACTGGTCAAGACTCTGCATGAGGCAAGAACTCCCGAACAGCTCGCGGCTTTGCCCGTAAGAGTGCAGAACGGAGGGGTTATTAGTCTTGGTGATGTCGCTTCAGTAAGTCTCGGCATCAAGACACCCAGAAGCATTTATCATGGTAATGGTTCAGCGGACATTGCAATGAATATTCTCAAACCTGAAGACGGGTTTGCGGTCGATGCACTTGCCAGTATTAAAAAGCACATCCCTGTTCTTCAGCGACGCTTTTCAGAAATAGATTTTGCCATTACCACAGATCAGGAACCTATAATTACCGTTAATGTGCGCGGTATGAAAGATGCCCTGTTTTCAGCTGTCTGGTTGACAATGCTGGTTGTGTTGCTGCTGCTGCAGAGTGTTAGAACTTCGATTGTCGTCGGGGTGTCAATTCCGCTGTCATTTTTTTCTGCCTTTGCCTTTCTTTATTTTACCCCTTTTACTCTGAATATGGTGACGCTTTCGGGCCTGATTATTGCCGTTGGTATGGTCGTTGATGCGGCAATCGTAGTGGTCGAGAACGTTTATCGTCATCTTGAGACCGACCCGAATGGTACCAGCAGTGTTATAAAGGGCACTGAAGAAGTTGTTTTCTCGATCTGGGGTGGCATGCTGACAACGATTGTGGTGATGATTCCGATCATGTTTGTCGGTGGTTACGTGCAGCAGGTGCTTCGTCCTCTCACCATGACCATATCTTCGACGTTGCTTGGTTCATTTGTCGCGGCCATAACCATCGTACCCATTCTTATGAAAAAGCTTCTTGTTGATTGGCACATCAGACCTGAAAAGATTGAAGCCAACAGTGAAGAGAAGACAACAGGCCTGTTTTATCGGGTTGTTAATACCCTGCTTGAAGCAATGACAAATGTTTATCTGAGTCTTCTTCACCTGGGCCTCAAAGTCAGGTTGCCACTGGTAATTGTCGCTTTTATCGTTCTCGCCCTTACCGCAAGAACAGTATTGCCATTGGTTGGGCGTGAACTGATGCCGCGCATGGATACCGGCATGATAATCATCAAGGCTGATCTGCCACCATCTATGACCATCGAAGCAGTAGAAAAAAGCATTGATAAAATGGAACGGGTGATAAGCAGTAATAAGCACGTGCTCAATATTTCAAGCGTTGCAGGCTCTGAGCCGGGTCAGGTCAGTTTTGGGGCCGGCGGGCAGCTGATGCAGCAGGTAGAAATTCAGGTTAGGCTTACGACCAGGGATCTTAGAAGCGAAACCATCTGGGAAATAATGCGTGACTGGCGTGCCAGTTTCAACAAGATTCCGGAGCTTGCGGCGTTTTCAATCTCTGAATTTGGCGCTACGCCTATGGCAACAAGCCGCGCCCCGATCGATGTCATGATCAGCGGCCGAGATCCAGATATTCTTTTTCATCTTGCCGAAGGCCTCGATGCAAAGTTGAGAAAAATCCCCGGGTTGCAGGACCTGCGCTTTACCTGGGCAAAAAGCAAACCCGAAACTCATTTTGCCCCTGACCTGAGTGTTGCCGGTCGTTATCAAATGACTCCCCTTGAAATTGGCGAATTTCTGGGCCTCACCCTTTCGGGCCGACCGGCAGGGGCATTGAAGATGCAGGGGCTCGTAGACCTTTCGATACGCGCTGATATTGGTCATGAAGGCAAAAGATGGCAGCGCGATGTAAAAGAACTGGCCTTGCCGGGCCCGGCAGGAGAACTTTTTCTAAGTTCACTTGGTAATTCAATGCAGGTTTTGCAGCCAACCCTGGTTACCCGTGAGAATTTGAGTGAAACCATTGATATTACCGGTTTGAATTCAATCAGACCCCTTTCAGCAGTTGCAGAAGATGTGACGAAGGTTTTAAAAGAATTTCCCCTGCCTTCAGGTTATCGGGCCGAATTGTCAGGCACCATGGCCGATATGGCCGAAACCGGTTTCAGGCTGGCAAAGGTGCTTGGTCTTGGTTTGATGATGCTTTATGTGATTCTGTATCTGCTGTTCGAAAGTTGGTGGCGGCCATTTCTGGTGATGGCTACCATTCCGCTGTCTTTGATAGGAGCGTTCTGGGGCCTGCTGATATTTGATAAGCCAATGTGCATGCCTGCTATGATGGGTATAATTCTGCTTGGAGGCACCATCGTGAATAATGCCATTATTCTCATCGATTTTATCGATAACGCTGTTAAACAGGGAGTTCCAAGAGTTGAGGCGCTTGAGGATTCTGTTAAAACAAGATTCAGGCCTATTCTGATTACGACCATGTCAACGATTCTCGGCCTGATACCATTGATATTTGAACAGGCCGTGGGCCTTGAGCGCATGTCTCCGCTTGGAATTGTGGCTGCATCAGGTCTGCTGCTGGGTACTGTAATGACTATGGTGATGATACCAGTTCTTTATGATCTGATAATGAGCATTTCAGAAAAGTTTAGCCGAAAATCTCTGGCTGAGGCTGCTAAGGTTGCAATGATTTTCATTGTTTTTACTGTGAGCGGATTCAGTGAAGCCCGGGCCGATGATTTAACCGTTGAAGACTGCCTCAGGCATGCCCTGGCATCATCTCCGATGGTGTTGATTTCGATTGCTGACATAGATGCTGCTTCTGGCCAGGAAGCTCAGGCGGCAGCGTCTTTGCAACCTAATCTGCGCCTGGGAATTGTCAGCCGTCACTGGGATCAGAAAAGACCGGGGGTGCAGGGTGCGGCCCCGGGTTCAGCGCAGTTTTTTGACGATAACCTCAGTGAAACACAGTTGCAGCTGCGTCAGCTGCTCTGGGATTCAGGGCGATCAAGGTCGGCTCTTAAGGCTGCAAGATTTGAAACTGCGGCAAGAAGGCTGCAGAATGAAAGAATCGAAGAAGAAACCATTTTTGCTGTTCTTTCGTCCTGTATCGAGGTGTTTAACCAGCAGGCCACCAGTGAAGCGGTTGCCAGGAATGTGCAGGATGTTACCGCAGCTCTCGAGCGCATGCGAAAAATGAAAGAAGTTGGTCGGGTTGCTCAGGTCGATGTTTTGAGGGTTGAAGTGCGTGAGCATGAAATACTGGCGCAGCAGGAAACCGTTCGCCATGGTCTAACTACCACTTTGGCCAGGCTCGCGAGAATCTGCGGACTTTCTGAAGCCCCCGCAAAGGTTCTTCCCAACGGCATCGACTCCTTTACCAACACAACAGATCTTGATGAGTCCGAACTGATCGAGGTTGCCATTCAAGACCGGCAGGATGTTAAAGCAGGACGTGCGCGCGTAGAGGGTGCCGCTTCGGCAAGAAGATCTGCAGAATTGAGCGCTCAACCGTCGCTTAATCTTCTTGCGGCAGGTAACAGCTACGGCAATGATACAGGAAAAAGTATCAACAATGGGTTTGTTGGTCTGGAATTGAGCTGGCAGCTCAGTGATGGCGGGCTGACAAGCGGTCGCCGCCGTCAGTTTGCCGCCGCAGAAACCAGAGCTCAGCAGCTTTTGCATGATGCGCAGCTGCGGGTGGCTGAGCAGGTAAGAGTAAGCCTTTCCGCAATGAGATCGGCTTCGGCAAGATTCGCAAGAAGCTGTCGCGGTCTTGAACTGGCTGAAGAGGCTTATAGAATTCAGACTCTCAACTACGAGCATGGCAAAGGCACGGTTAACGACCTGCTCGATGCTCAGAGCGCTTTGTTCAATGCCAGGGCGCAGCTTATAAGAGACGAAAACGATTTGCTCGCAGCACGAATCGCCTTGTCACTTGCCACCGGTCGTTTACAAAAACAAAGCTCCGCATCTGTTCAAGCCATTGAAGGTCGTGCAAATGCGGAGCCCTGATTATCTGACTGCGATTATTCTGATTTTTTGCCTGACTGCAGCGGGAAGATCTTAAATACTTCCTGCATCTGGCCATTTCGGTCGGCAATGCCAAGGCCAATTGCTACGACTTTGCCGGCGACCGGCTTACTGAAGTTGCTGTCGGCATTCTTTTTCATGAAGCGGGTGAGCTTTTCTGCGTCTGAACTGGCGAGCAGCGTCAGGTGAGGGTTGAACTCGGCATAAACATTCGGGCTCCCGTATTTGCTGATATATTCAACCTTGGTTGGAAATTCTTTGGCCCAGTCGGGGACAAAGCTCGACGGGGAACGCAGGGCCGCCAGTTTTTCTACCGTTAAATCAGAGAGGGCCTGAAGATTACTGTTGCGACTGAGGTTCATGAAAAACCAGTTGCCTGAGGTCACTTCAAGACCGGTGCTTTGAATGTCAAATTCACGGGTATTGCTGGCGATTTCGGCCACGAGCGCGGCGACCTTTTCGAGACTCATAAGTGGGTATTGGGTCATGTAGAGAGTGCAGTGAACCTGAAAACCCTTCAGCGGAAAAGATTCTAGTGATTCTTCCTGCATCAGGGTGCTTGCAGCCGCCCGGCAGGCCGTTTCTATTTCTTCTGAAACAACCGCAAATACATTGATTTTTTCGCTTTGGGGTTTGGCCTTTTCGGCCGGTTGAGCCGAAGAACCTGATGAGGTAAGAATGATTATGAGAATGATCAAAAGAGGAATCGCAATAAGAAGCCCGGTTTTTCCTGACGCAAACATGATATTTCTCCGTGATGCTTTCGAATGGTTAAAGTTAAGATTGCTTCATTTGGCCAAAGTTGTCAAGTTACCGATGGCCGCCGGCTGGTGTTGCCATAAAGTTGCAATGGGCTAAAAAAGAAAATTGCCGCCCGGTGGCAGCAATAAAAAAGTTTTTGCAAAGTCTGTCATGCAGGTATGGCGATGACAACGCCGTTTTGTTCATCAACTGCTGATTATCAACAGGCGATATAACCTGACTTGAAGATACCCGCTGGCGGTTTCTGAGGCAAGGTTCAAGTATCTTGAAAAACAAACCGGCAGTCAGCGGGTTTGCTGCTGCCGGCCTTTTATGGTTTGTTACAAAAAATATGCAAAAATTCCCGGCGTTATTCGACTACCCTTGTTGCGCACATTTTGTCGTGAAGCGTTCTTTTCTCGCCAAAAAATACCGCGAGATTGCCTACAATGCTTAAAGTAGAGATTATATACAGGGCGCTTCGCTTAAAGACGAGCACAAGAGAGAGTTTTGTGTTGCCGTCATCTTCTATTACGGCATTTCCGCAGGCGATCTGGCCGGGACTGGCCTGCCTGAATTTCCAGAAGATGGCGAAATAAAACCAGTATAAAAGAAACGGATAATGGATGTTCATGTCGATTAACCATTCGGTAAGGCCTGGATTTCTGGTGATAACTGGCTTGCCATCAGGGTATTCAGTCGACCAGTTGCTTTTGTCGCCTTTGACTTCGCTGTATGAGCTGATGGTAGTCGGCCCGTAGACTATGCGCTGAGTTGGCCACCAGAGGCCGCGCATAGCCATTGAAATTGAGATCAGAATGATGATATCGATGAGGCCGCTTTTGAATCGTTTGGCAACTGAAGCGTCATTGAGCTGATGCTTTTTTTCGAGAACGGTTTTCTGGCCGAAGGTTTTTGCCAGAGACTGTTGAATATTGCCAATCTGTTTCGAGGCTTTATTGATATTATCGCCCCAGTTGGTCTGCTTAAGGAAGCTGCCAACTGACTGCGCCCATTCATTGAGCTTGGCATTCGCAGCCGATGATTCTGAATCAAGGTCTTTTGAGTTGATCACTTTTTCGACCAGAGTAAGCAATTGCACCGGCAGTTTATTTAACTTCTGCTTTTCGAGTGGTACCTGGTAGACGACTACCGGGTCAGGCACGCCCTTAAGAGTTTTTGGGCCGATTTTTTCGGCAACAATCTCGGTTCGATCCATCAGCAGATGGGTCGATTCGCTTATGCCTATTGACCCGCCCGGGAAGCAGTCAAGGCCTTCCATGCGGGAAGTGACGTTGACCGCTGTGCCAAAAATATCGCCCTGTTCGAGGGTTACATCGCCAGAATTAATGACAATGCGCAGGTTCAGATTGTGCGTTTTATCAACCATGCGCTGGTTATATTCTTTAAGCAGCAGTTGAATGATAATTGCGCAGATGACTGCGTCGGTTGAACTTGGAAAAGTGCAGAGAAAGGCATCGCCGATAGATTTGACAATGGTGCCACGGTAGAATTCAATTACCGGGCGCATCAGCTTATTGTGCCTGCGAATGAGACTGATGACTTCTTCCCGGCTGGCTTCGGCTACAGCAGCCGAATATCCCTGGATGTCCGTCATCATTATCGACAGATTTTGCGATTTTACTGCTGGGGGCATATCAGTTTAGAACCCTAACTTCTGGCTCTGAAGAAAGATTTATTATGACTTCCCTGAATCTTCTCAAGGTTTTTCTGGCCTGTCGCGAGGTTTCTTCGGGAATATTCGGGGTCTGCAGCATAGAGATAATTCGCCTTGGTTCTATGATCAGCTCAGACATTTCGGGCAATGTTTCTTCGCTGACAAGGCGGTCGATGGTTGCTGAAAAGACCTGTATTTCAAAGTCGTCCATTGGCTCGGCGAGATTGATGCTCTCGTCTGACAGAGCCTGAACGATTAGTTCTGACAGCTGTTTTTGACTTTCAGTTCTGATCATGTCTGTTTACCTTTGCGTCTATCTATTAATACCATGGGCAGTTGTGTAAAGTTTTCAGATTATACTCTCTCCGACACTAAATTCCAACTTCTGTTGTTTGATGAAAAAACCCCGTCGTCGTGTTAGTCTTATCGGTATGAAAGAAGTAAATTTCAACAATAAAAAACCTGAGCTCATGGCACCTGCTGGTGACATGATTAGTCTGCGATCCGCTCTAGATGCAGGGGCAGATGCGATCTATTTTGGTGTGGTGTCGATGAATATGCGGGCAAGTGCTCGCAACTTCGCCGTTGAAGACATGAAAGAAATTGCACGCATTACTCATGATAGCGGGGCAAAAGCATATCTGGCTCTTAACACGATTGTATTCGATCGCGAACTTGAGCTGGCCGAAAAAATTGTTGCTGCGGCAGCTGAAGCCTCTATAGATGCAATAATCTGCTGGGATTTTGCTATCCTTGAACTGGCCCTGAAGCATAAAATCTCTCCTTTCATCTCGACACAGATGTCGGTTGCAAACTCAGCTTCGTTGCTGTTTCTTAACCGGCAATTTGGTATAAAACGTTTTGTGCTTGCTCGCGAATGCACGCTTGAAGAAATTGTCTCGATCAGAAAGCAGATAATGCTACTTGCCGGCGAACAGGCCGGGTCGATCGAGCTCGAGGTTTTTGCGCATGGTGCGATGTGTGTTTCGGTCAGCGGGCGTTGTTTTATGTCGCAGTTTCAATTTGACGGTTCTGCAAATCGCGGCGAATGCCGTCAGCCATGCCGGCGTGAATATCTGATCAAAGACATTCGTGACGGCAAAGAGTTTTTACTCGGCCAGGATTACGTCATGAGCCCTAAAGACCTTTGTTCGCTACCTTTTCTCGATAAGATACTTGCTGCTGGAATCGACAGTCTGAAAATCGAAGGTCGCGGGCGCAGCCCTGAGTATGTGAGCGTTGTCACTGCCTGTTACCGTCAGTTTATTGATTTTTATTACCATGAAAAAGAAGCAGCGGGTTTTGATGATCGCCTTGCAGCCCTCAAAACCGAGCTTATGGGTCGACTCGATTCGGTTTTTCACCGTGGGTTCTCTGATGGCTTCTTTTTTGGCCGTCAGATTTCAGACTGGACCGGCGGCAACGGGTCTAAAGCGACTCATCGCAAAGTTCACGTTGGTACCGTTACCAATTTTTTTAAAAAGGTTATGGTTGCCGAGATCAGGGTTGAGGGAAGCGGTTTTGCGTGTGGTGATGAACTGATGTTTCAGGGTGCCACAACAGGCGTTGTCAGCATGAAAGTTGAATCGATAGAAGAGGCGTTTAAACCAGTTCAGATTGCCGGAAAAGATTCGCTGGTCGGCGTAAAACTTCCCGGGGTGGTGCGTGAGAATGATCAGGTATATAAAATGGTTGCGGTCGATGAGCTTGAAAACGCGAGGCAATAATTATGATCGCCGATGATGATTTTGTTGTCAGGGCTCCCGAAACTCCCGAAGAGTGGAATGAATATTTTGCCCTGCGCTGGCAGGTTTTGCGCCGCCCCTGGAAAGAGCCGCAGGGCAGCGAGCGCGATGAGCGCGAAGATGAAAGCTGGCACCGTGCGGTATATATCGACCGGCAACTTGCCGGAATTGCCAGAATTCAAATGAACTCGCTCGAAGAGGCCCAGATAAGATATATGGCTGTAAATCCTGATTTTCAGAAGCGTGGGGTGGGCAGAGCTCTCGTTGTTTCTCTTGAAACAATAGCCAGAGAACAAGGCGCAGAAAAAGTGATTCTCGATGCCCGTTCCAGTGCCGTGGGTTTTTATCTGGTTCTTGGTTATACAGTGATTGCCGACAGCTATCTTCTTTTTGGTGAAATTCAACATTATCGCATGGAAAAGGCACTTTATTAAGGAAATAATATGAGTAAAAAGGCCTGTTGTGGGTGTTTTGGCATCGGATGTCTCATTATCGTTGTTGCTGTTGTGGTTGGAAGCTACTGGGGCTTCAGCTTTCTCCATGAATCGGGTCGGGAATTCGCTGCTGACGGGCTCGAAAAAAGCGTTGAAAAAATGTCCGAAATGGCTTTTTCAGAAACTGACCGCCTCGAAATCAACAAACTTGCCGCTGAGACCGCAGAAGAAATAAGATCCGGCAAAATCGGGCTTATAAGCCTGCTGACCGATACTACCAGACAGATCGAAACCAATCTCCATGTGAAGGCAATGTTGCTGGCTTTTTATCGGCAGAACAAGATTTCTGGCGAGGCCGGTCAGGGGTTGCCGGTTGACGAGGAAGGCTCGGGAATCGTGAGGCAGTTGATTTATGGTATGAGCGAAAACCGTATTCCGCCAGACCAGATTGCTTCAATCACCTCTCTGATAATTGAAAGATATACCGAAACAACCGGTGGTGAAGGTAAAATTAAGCGCCAGGTAAGCCTTCAGCGCCTTAAAACAGGGCTAACCCAGGAAGAACTGAAAAAAAGTTTCGAGATGATGAAGAAGGTTCTTGAATTCAATGCGGTTGAAGTTCCAGACAGTTCTTTTGATGCCACCGCCGCCGTTAAAGCAGAGTTCATAAATCTTTTCAAAGGTTTGCGTGAGGCTGCCCAAAAAAATGAACAGTAAGACCTGTTGCTCCTGGAAACACTATTTTGATGAAATTGCCCCCGTTTATGAAGACGTGATATTGAGCCGCAATACCATTGCTGAGGTTGATTTTATCGAGGAAGAGCTGAAGCTTACATCCGGTGCTTCGATTCTGGATCTTGGCTGTGGCACCGGCAGACACTCGATTGAACTGGCCCGCAGGGGTTATCAGTTGACCGGGGTTGATATTTCGCCTGGCATGCTGGCGGTTGCCCGGCAGAATGCCGAAAAAGCCGGTGTAAGTATCAATTTTGTCGAAAGCCCGGCACAAGACTTTTCGACTGACCAGAGATTCGATGCCGCTATTTCTCTGTGCGAAGGAGCGCTGTGTCTTTTTGCTGATGACGACAATATCTGGGGCAAGGA
>JAQUZA010000577.1 GCA_028691595.1 Candidatus Rifleibacteriota bacterium | reverse complement strand
GAATCTCGGCTTCACGCTCAGAACAGAGCTTTTTATCTTTGATTTCGGCGTTATTTTTGGGTGCAATCACACAGACGGTCTTTTCGCCGAGTTTATTGTCTGGAACGCCCAGATAAGCGGCAAGTCGGGTGAAGGGCTGACGCTTGAGCACTACTTCTGCCTGCACAGGAAAAAGATACTCGCCGTCACGCTCGATGACATTGTGAATTCGGCCAACGATCCAGATGTTCTTTTTTTCGTCGAGTCGGCCAAGATCACCGGTTCTGTGCCACACAATGTCGTCGTGGTCACGGATCTTTGATGTTTTGAAAGCTTCGGGGTTGTTGTAATAAGCGCGGCAGACATGCTCGCCGGCTACCAGCAATTCGCCCACGTTTCCATGTGGAACTTCCAGCTCGGCCCACTGTGCGTCTGAGGTTATTTCGATTGGCCCGCGCACAATTTTGATGAACTTGTACTGCAGCCCGTCGGCGAAGTGCCCGACGTTGACACCGGCATCGACAAGCTCGGGGTCATCAGCTGTGACGCTGCGCTGGGCGAGCATTTCCTTGCCGGTAATATGCGCCATCGGCTCAGCTTCGGTGGAGCCGTACATGACGACGAGCTCGGCATTTGGGGCGATCTTCGCGAATTCTTCAACGACATCGCGCGACACGGCGGCACCGCCGGCGGCCACCCGGCGCAGCCCTGGAAGGGTATAGCCCTTCTCGAGACAATATTTGTTCAAGCCGTTGAGCAATGAGGGATTCAGCGTCAGGGTGGTAATGCCCTCACCCTTGATTTGAGTGAAGAGCACGTATGGGTCATTATCTGCCGGTTCTGCCACGTTGATAGCCGGTAGAATGGTTGTCACACCCGCTGCGAGATTATTCAACGAGAAGATGGGGAAGACTGGAAGGTCGAGGTCGCTTTCGTTGTATGGCAGACTGGCATCGATGGCATAATGCTGCGCTGCGAGGAAGCGATGTGAACGGTCGGCTCCTTTTGGCGTGCCTGATGAACCGGTGGTGAAAGTTATGAGAGCGGTGTGTTCCTGCGCGACCGGCACCGGTTCGGCAGCCTCCGGCGTTTCGAGAAGTTCTTCGAAACGGGCTGTCCATTTTTTCGTGCATGGCCCCATGTTAATCTTTATCGGAATGGCTTCGAGGGCAGGTTGCCCCTGACCCATGGCGAAACCACGTTCGCCCGACAGCCAGACTTTCGGTTTACAGAGGTCGGCAACGTAACCGAGCTGGTCGGCACGTGCGAAGGAATCCAGGAAAATGCACGTGGCCCCCAGCATCTGGAATGCGAACATGCCTGCGTAGAGCCACGGAATCATGGGGACATATACCAGTGCGCAATCACCCTTCTCGATGCCAAGCTTTTTATAGCCGGCGGCAACATGAACGACCATATCGTAGATATTTTTATAAGTGAATGCGTCGTGCTGCAGCGTTCGAGCGAACGGATTGTAGTCGAACCATATCTTGTTCTTCGTGTTGACCCACTTCATGCAAAGTCTGTCAGGATGCTTCTCAAGGTGTTCCTGAAGGAAACTGAAACAGTTGTTGCGTAAGCTTTCGTTACCAATGTCATAACCAATTTTTGGAAGCGCCATTGTCGACTCCTTAACGGTAGATGAACAACATGCTCACCTGACCGAGTTCTTCGGTGCGGACCCGCAACAGGGGGGGGCTCCCGTCATCGCTTCCACACGAGTATACTGGGTTCGAGGACAGTTTCGAAGTATCTGCATTTGCCTGCGAACCACCAATAATAGCATTTAACTTTTGCAGGCCAAGGATACCATTCTTCTTTTTGTAGTGCAAAACAAGGTTTTTTGCCTGACAGTCATACTGATTGGGGCCTTTCCGAAAGCCGATGTGGCCGCACCATCGAACTGAAGACGAATGCCAATATTCTCTTAAACCAGTCTTTTTGATGTTGAAAGACCACTAAAACCTGATGCCGCAGTTGTAGGGCAGCAGTCTCGTAGAACTCTCTGAAATTAAGCTGTGAGGATAAAGCCTTTTAAATTTGACCGTATGCAAATACAGCCCACCCCATTTGGTAAACGTAAAAAGGGTTACGGCCACCTGATCGGCAGAGAAAGATACCCATGAAGGTAAACGGCTGAGAATCTGCGTGTCTTTATAATGAGCGTGCCAGTAAAGATAGAATTGCTCACCGACCAGCAGCAGTGCCGCCAGTTGAATGAACCCCTCGCGGCTGCCATCGGTGCGTATATGGTCAATGTATGCCTTTGCGACAGTGCCGGGTTCGTTTAACTGCCCATATTCTTCCTGAAATTCATAATGATCTTCTAATTTGGGTTTCCTTGCAGGTCGGGCGTAAAGAAGGGGAAACCCGCTTCCGAAGTCCAGGTAATAAGCATAATCTAGAGAATAGCCCTCCGCCATTTTAAGGCGGTTGAAATAGTCAAAATAGCGTTCAATATCAAATTTATTCTTAACATCATCGAGAGGAGCTGGAATCTGCGAATGAGGCTCTGAACCAGGCTTATCACTCGAATTCATTCTTTCAAAAATCAGGTTTGCTCTTTCTTTTATGTTTTCGAGCATGGTCGAAGACGGGTGATAAGCGCCAGGCTGCATTTTTCTTATGGCCCTCAGGCGGTTATGAATGTCGGGCGGAAATATGAGCCAGATAAGAGCCAGGCCCGACAAAACCGCCATGATAATAGACAGTTCTTTGCGGAATTTATTTATCCAATTTTTCATTTTTTATTTTGGAGCACTTGCTTTCGATTAGGCTG
>JAQUZA010000576.1 GCA_028691595.1 Candidatus Rifleibacteriota bacterium | reverse complement strand
TTTTCAATTCATATTTTCTAAGTCGTGATTCAACCGACCGGGCTTCAAATCGCGTTGTCGTAAGAGATTCCGACTCAACCAAACTGCTCATAACGCTCATCGAAGGGCAAAAATTTATCGTTAACGCCCTGTTTGATCTCAGCGGTGCGAGTATTCAAGCAGCGGCAGAGCGAAAAGCCGCCCACTGGAATGACACAAAATCGGGCCTTATGTATTTTGGTGGTGGTGCCAAAATCAGGCCAGCGGTTTCATCATGGTTTGCCAGACAACCCTGTCTGGCAGCCAGCATCTTGAGAATTCTCGATGCCGGGCTTATCAGGCAAACCAGTCTGATGATTGATGGCTATCTGGTTTTATTTACGCCGTTTGACCCCAAAATACCATGGCAGGTGGCCATCGCTGCCAGGGCCCCCGAAGCCACTCCACAAAAGGGCATGGAGCTTCTGATTCTGATTTTTGCAATTGCCGGCTGTAGCATCTGGAAACTGCTGGTTGAGGCAATAATTTTCGATCGAGCCATCAATCTGTCGTTAAGAAATTTCATCATCCTGGTCTTCATAGTTGTGACCATGATGCCATTTGTCAGCGCTATCTACCTGACGGGCGAATTCGTCATCGCCAATTTCAAGGTTCAAAAAAACAAGGTTGCCCAGGAACTTTCTGAAAGACTTATGGACACAGATCTTTCAACCTTTTCAAACTTCAGGGATTCAATCAACCAGGTAAAGGCCCTGAATTCTGTTGAAGCCCTCGCAGAGTTTTCAGAAATGCCTGTCTCTGCAGAAATCAGCGAGTTGGCCAAAGGTATTTTACGAAAGTTCATTAAGTTAAAAGGGAACAGAATGGTTTCGAAGTTATGGATTTCGTCGTCAGAGAGCGAGCTGATTGAGGTTCACAGACGGGAATCCGGTGACTTCATTTCAAGCCCGAATACAGACAATTTTATCAGCGAAATTTTTATGCCACGTTTCAGAGAACTATTTAAAAAAGCCGGCAATGGTAGAGACGTAACAGCAAGAAAAGCTGAAGAAATAAGCTTTGACGAGGTTAAAGGCGAAATAATCGACAGTATTGTCTTAAACATGTGTGGCGAAACAACTTATTTTAACCTGCAGAAAGATCTCGGCACCCTTATCAGGCTTGATTTTTTTCTTGACCGCAACGCTGTAATCAGTATCCCCGTAACCTATAAAAACGAAGTCAAATATGTGTTCTCATACATATTTTCTTCATCTGAGATTCGAGGCCATTTTCCCGAAAAAACACGCAGCACTGACCCTGCAAAACCCATTATTGTGACACTCTATGGCAATGAAAAATACATGAACGCCCTTCCAGAGAATCTTCAAACACTCAGCGAAAAATATCCCGGCCTCTACAATCTCGTCAGGCAATCTTTTCTCAAGGCTTCCAGATTAAAGATGCAGGATTTCTCAGCAAGCGGGTCTCCGGTTATTGAATCTCTGCCTGCCAAATACTCAGACTACATAATAGGTGGCCAGAGCAACACCCGAAGCCTTGAAAGCATAAGCAGTGAATTAACAGCCATTGCAGCTAATTATTTTGCCATTATGGTGTTCGGAGGTCTTTTGGTAGCTCTTTTAACATCATTGTATTTTACAATCCCCGTCAGACAGCTAAACGAAGCCACCCGCAAAATCATTGAAGAAGATTATTCGGTACGGTTAAATGAAAACCACCCCGATGAATTCGCCATTTCCGCCGCCGCCTTCAACAAGATGGCATCTGGTCTGGCCGAAGGACAACTGTTACGCAACTTCGTATCAGAAAGCGTAAGGGATTTGAGCGGCAAGACTGCCATAGCTGAAGCCGAACGGGCAAAAATTACCCGGGCGACCATTCTGTTTTCAAGTATCCAGAATTTTAATGCTCTGCAAAAAGAACTTAACCCTGAAGCGACCTTCGCGCTTATGCAGGTGCATCTGTCGGCGGCTGTTGAAATGGCCACCAGGCTTGGCGGTGAAATCGATAAAATGATTGAAGACAAAGTCATGATTGTTTTTTCACATTCTCCAGATGATAAAAACAGCGGCGAAAACGCTGCGCTTGAAGCGGCTGATTACATTAAAAACCACCTGGCGGCTCAATGCGGGCAAAAAACAGCAGCCGGAATAAATTCAGGTGATGTTGTTATGGGCATAATGGGTGCCGAAAGTGTCAGACTGTCAAAAACCGTAGTTGGCGACACGGTGAATCTTGCCGCCAGACTGGCATCAGTAGCAGCAAAACTGCCAGATGGGGGCATAGTTGTTTCTGGTTTCACGGCTCAGCAGGCTAATGAAAATTTCTGCTTTGAAAAATTACCGATCAACAGTGTCAAAGGCAAAACACATACGGTTGAAGCCTTTCTCGCCACCAGACAGACATGTTCCTGAAAACCCGGGCTGATCATATATAATTTCAGAAACTGGCTGAATGAAGACGGTTGAGAACTAATGCCGATCAGACAGGTAGCAAAATGACATTGCCTGGGTTAAAATCAATCACATTCACCAGAGCAAGGGGGAAAGCATGTTCTCATATGGCCGCATCCGCACGGCATTCGCATATGCTTTTCCTCTGGTTCTGGGTATATTGTATATCTTAGCTGGCGACCAGGTTCTGCAAAACCACAGTCAAAAAGTCAGGCAGGCTCAAACCAGCGAACTGTTGAACCGGGCCTCGCTAATTGCAGCGAACCTTAAATCTGAATATTCAGCTTCGTTACAGATAGAAAAAGCCTTTCTTCAGGTTTTCGA
>JAQUZA010000575.1 GCA_028691595.1 Candidatus Rifleibacteriota bacterium | reverse complement strand
CTTTTTGAGGCGCATGTTTCTTTATGAAGCGCTGGCGGTCGGGGTGGTAATTGTGTTGTTTCCATTTTTCTGGATGCTCTGCACCTCATTCAAGCCCTCAGGCCAGGAACTGGTGATCAGCAAAACCAACCCGTTCGACATCGTTCCGGCTGAGCCGACCCTCGACAATTTCAGGCGGGTGCTCAAGACCGATGCTGCTTCTGTGGCGGCCGGCGCTCTTGACCCCATCGAAAATAAAAAGAATTTTGGCACTTATTTTCTCAATAGCCTTCTGGTAGCCACAACCGCCGCGTTTCTGGTCACTCTCTTCGCCTCGATGGGCGCTTACGTTTTCTCAAAGAAAGAATTGCCTTATAAACAGCAGATGTTCATGCTTTTGCTCGCTACCATGATGATTCCAGGCATGATGTTCATGGTGCCGCAATTTTTCATGGTCTGTAAAATGGGCATGTTCGGAACCAAATGGGCCATGTTTCTGCCCCATCTGGCTTCGGTATTTGGCATTTTTATGCTCAAACAGTTCATGGATACCATTCCCGATTCGCTGATCGAAGCTGCCCAGATCGATGGCGCTTCTGAGTGGCAGGTATTCAGAGTGGTTATCGTGCCACTCGCTTTTCCGATCATTCTGACACTGTTTCTCCTGACCTTTCTGTTTCACTGGTCAAACTTCCTGTGGCAGCTTATCGTTACCAATTTTGAAAATCCCCTCAGCATCACGCTGCCGGTCGGTCTGGCCTTGTTCAGAGGCCAGTATACTTCTGAGCTTGGTCTGATCATGTCTGCTTCGTGCTTCTCGATTGTGCCGATTGCCGTGCTGTTTCTGTTTGCACAGCGGTATTTCATCGAAGGCATGACCCAGGGCGCGGTAAAAGAGTAGGGAGAACCGGCAATGAAAGAAAAAATTCTTATAATACTGGCTGTTGTCGCTTATCTTACTCTGGTTTTCGTCGGCTGGGACGACTCGATCTCGACCAGCCCCGACGGCCGAACGATTTTAACCTTCTGGCATACCTATAATGACCCCGAAGAAGTAATTCTGCGTGAAGTCATAAAAAAATGGGAAGTTCTCAACCCGAAATATACAGTTCGCCCGGTGCGCATACCCTTCGATGGCCACAAACCAAAACTGCGCACCGCCCTGACCGTTGGTCAGGGCCCTGATATGGCCCGCGTTGACTGGTCATTCGTGTGTGAGCTGGCTCGCAAAAATGCAGTTGTCGATCTTGGCACCCAGGGTTTCGAAAGCATCAGGGCGCAGTATCTGCCCGCCGCTCTCGGTGCCTGCAATGTCGGCGGTAAATACTATGGTCTGCCCGATCAGAGCAACTGTGTGGCCATGTTTTACAACCGCCAGATGTTCAGAGATGCCGGTCTATTGCCCCCCGTTGCCGAAGAAGGCTCTGCCGGCGTGCCTGCCGGCGAGTATGAAGCAGTCGTGCCAAAAACCTGGGAAGAATTCATCGAAGTCGGCAAAAAGCTTACCGACGAATCCAAAGGTCAGTATGCCTTTGCCATGATGAACACCCTGTGGTGGAATCTGGTGTTTTTTAATACCTATGGTGCCAGAATCATTTCAGAAGACGGCACCAAATGCATAATTGATTCAGAAGCCGCTATTAAAGCCATCGAAATGATGGCCAGCCTGTTTGCGACTCACAAAATCGAAGCGGGTGCCTGGCGCCCGGGGGCAATTTCCCCTGAACAGGGTTTTGTGAACGGCAAATACGCCATGATTCTCATGGGCCCCTGGAACCTTGCCAAGTTCAAGAACACCAAACTCGATTTTGGCGTGGGTTTGATACCGGGCGGCACTGCCGGCACGTCAACCAATGTCGGTGGTACTGATGTGGTTATTTTTAAAGGCTCGAAGCACATCGAGGCTTCATACAGCTTTCTGACCTTCTTCACCAATGCCGAAAACCAGGTGCGCTGGTGCACTGAGCTCAACCAGCTGCCCATCAATCTTGGTGCCTACGATCTCGTGAAGTTCGAAGACAAGCATCTGATGACCTTCATGGAACAGATGAAACACGCCGGCCCGAACCCGGTCGTTAAAGACTTCGGTCTGCTCGAAGATCTGGTGAACCCTGAAGTCGAAGCAGTGCTTTCGGGCCAGAAAAATGCCAAAGACGCACTTGGCAGTGCCGCCAAAAAGATCCAGGAACGCCTGCTCGACAGTTGAAATTTTAAAAACAGTCCACAAAAACCGCCCGGTCTCTTATCAATTCAGAGGCCGGGCGATTTTTTTGTTTTGGGGTGTTGCTCAGGCTTTTTATGCCTGGAAAAGCTGGCGTATGAAGAATGTAATTGACAAAATATGCATAAAAAACTAAATTTATGCATAAGAGGTGAGTTATGAGAACAACTTTGGATTTGCCCGAAGACCTTTTGCAAGATGCCATCGTAATGACTGGTCTGAAAACCAGGACTGCGGTTATTATTCATGCTCTCAAAGAATTGATTCGTAGAGAAAAAATGCAGGAGATCAGAAATTATCATGGAAAAGTCGATCTTGATATCGACCTTGATAGCCTGAGAGGCCGAGTTTGAAGGTTCTTGTCGATACTTCGGTCTGGGTGGAATTTTTGCGGGGCGGGCCACGGGCAGTTCAACTTGACGCAATTCTGGCTGAGGGCTTTCCGGCCACCAATGAACTGATTCTGGCAGAACTGATTCCCGCCTTGCGGTTGAAGAAGCAGAAAAAATTGATCAAATTGCTGCAGGAACAGCATATTTTTCATTTAAAACCCGTTTGGTCT
>JAQUZA010000574.1 GCA_028691595.1 Candidatus Rifleibacteriota bacterium | reverse complement strand
CGCGGGGGCAAGAATCTCAACAGCCCTTCTGCGACCCCATTCAAGAAATGGCTTGAATATCAGGTCGTAAAGCGAGCTAAAACGATCGTATGTTTGTTGAATATTCTGGGAACTTATCAAACACCGCTCTCCGGTCAGCAGACATTACTTTTTGCGTCTGTCGAAACAAGTTGTTTCAGATATACCATAGTCGCGGCATCTTATGCAAGTTTATTATAGACACTGACTTTTCCCTCTGTTATACTAAGACCCTGTTACTCAGGGTACAGCCATGGCTAATGGCATTGTACCGCCAGATCAGCAAATTAACGCAGGATTAAATATGGTCAGACCTTTATATCCGCTAAGAAATCCACCTGGCAGGCCGGCTCCCGCACCCGCCGCCCCCCTCTGGAAAAACCCGTATCTGCTTGGTGCGGCTTCGATTGTGGCCTTACTTGTCGTTATATTCTTCTGGCATGTGTCGCGCTCAGGTATCATTAATCCTGAGGCTGTTCCTGATGGTGCCGATCACGGTGTTTTCTCTTTTCTCAAGCCCTCGAAATATTTCAAGGGCAAACCAAGAGATCTTGCCGCTCATCAGCAACAGCTGGTAAAAATGGGCATTGCCTCGCAATCTGAGTCACTCAGTCGCAAAATTGAAGCAAAAGACCTTCGTGAAGAACGCCGGATTCTGGCCATTCAAAAATATGAAGCCTCAAGGGAGACCGCGGCCCGTTTTCAGCAGGAACGTGAAGAATTGCGTCGCCGTCTGCAGTCGCCCACATCTTTGCAGCTCAAAGATGCAGTTCTGGCCCTTGAAGACTCAGATAATCTAGGTATAATGAAGCTCGAAAGGCTGCTTGAAGAAAAGCTGCTTTCTCAGGGGGCTGCCGGTGAAGATCTGGATGCTCTTGTTTATGCCTACGATCGTCTGGCAAAAGTATATGAAAATAAAAATATGCAGGAAAAGGCTAAAGAAGCCTATGTTAATGTTTTCAGGCTCATGAAAAGAAGGGCTCCTGATACACAGGGGCCCGACTGGGATGGCGCAATAGGTAATGTCGAACAGTTGAGAGTCAAATCTCCAGGCAATTGAGTATGCAATTATCGTTTAACGGAATATCATGGTTGAGCAGTGGGGCAAGCTCGGAGGCCGGGCGCATGATGACGAACCGCCTGGTTTCTTTGGGTGCCAGATTCTTCTCATCGTGGTTGAGTCTGGTGACCAGTTTGCTCGTGTTCAGGCTTGAATCAGCAAATGACGGGAAAATTCGTAGATGTTGAATAACCTTGTCAGAAGTGTTGACAACGTATCCGCCAATATAGACGTAGTTGCGGTCAATTCTTATGCCGGTTTTTTTGACGACAACCGGTCCCGGGGTTACCTGCGGCAGGCGTATATATTCATTGCCAACCTTCTTGAAAGCATAAGCTTTGCCGGGCTTGAAAGCCTCCGTGGTTTTCTTCGCTGCCTGAGCAAAGTGACTGTTGAACGACAGGGCCATCAGCGACGCAAGAATCAGACCGAAATGTTTCTTGTTAACTTTCATTTGTTTGACCTCAAAAATTCTTCTTTGCTATCTATATCGGTCGATTAAAGGAAGGAGTTTACAGCTTTTGAAAAATTTTTCTTCCAGCTTGTTAAAAATAAATCCCCGGGGCATCACTCTGGTGGAAATCCTGGTGGCATTGTCGATTGCATCTCTGGTAATGCTGCCCGTGATTCTTCTCTTCGGAGTCTCAGAAAAGGTGACCTACAAAAGTATCAACGAGGTAGTCGCCTGTAATCTGGCTCTGCAAAAAATTGAAGAACTGAAAAGCCGCCCTTTTGAAGAGCTGCGCAAAATTATCGAAATTGCTGCGGGCGATCCGGTTGAAGGGCCTTTCCGTGAAGTGGTGCTTCCCCTCGAATTGAACGGTGTCTGGAACACTCCCGGGGTCGAGTATGCACGCGAAACGCGCCTCTCCTTCTACCCCAACATTGACCCCGATGCTTCGCGACCTGATTTTGAACTGCAAAAGCGCCGCGTTCGTATTCGTGTAATCGTTAAATTCATTGAAGCCGCCATGGGTAAAAAGAATAACGAAAAATCTTTCGAACTGGCGACAATTCTCGGTGACGAAACGCTCGGAGCCGGGCTGAACGCATCTTTTCCGCTGCTGCTCAACAAGCCATGAAAGGTAAATCAATGAAAATGCCGGTTAAAACAGCATCCAGAAGTGCCTTTACCCTTGTTGAAATCATGATTTCGCTTCTGCTTTTCGGAATCGTGCTTGCGGTTGGCTATACATTCATGAATCGCACTTTTTTGAGCCTTGAACGTCAGCGCCAGTCACTTGACACTCTGCACGAGGCCCGCAATTTTCTCATGGTCATCGAGCGCGATCTGCGCGAAATGACCGAGGTTGTTGAGCTCGATACAATTTTTAAGAGCAGCCTTTTTGATGAAGAAAACGCCCTGCTGTTCAAAATGACCATTATGGTTCCTGCACGCGGCGGCACGGCTTCACAAAAAGTTACCTACACTTATGAAGGCCCTGATAAGCACAAAGATAGTCCATCCCGTTCCAAGATCATTTATCGTCAGATCGATGGTGGCGTTAAGAAGGCTTTGATCACAAAGCAGATGAATTATCTCAAAATCTGGGGCACAGATGGAACCATTTTCCGCAACCGCAACACCGACGAGTCGCTGCCAGATTATCGTGACTACCTTGCCCCGCATTATTATCACCCGTCAAATCCTTCTGCCAATGGGCTTAGAGATATCTCAAAAATCAAGGGGA
>JAQUZA010000573.1 GCA_028691595.1 Candidatus Rifleibacteriota bacterium | reverse complement strand
AGAAACTGCATCGCCAACTTTGCCAGCGCCAGTTTTTACGCCATCAACAGTTTTGGTTCCAAAGTTCTGGCCGCTTTCTTTGCCAGAGGTGAAACTGTCTTTGATCTTTGAACCATAAGAGTTCAGTTCGTTTTTGATCCAGCTGCCTTCAGCCTTAGCACCGCTTACTGCCACTGAAGAATCAGCGTTGGCAACGGCGGGAGCCTGAGCAGTAGAGCCTGCAGTAGCAGCCTGAGCTGCTGAACCGGTTGTGGCTGCCTGGGCAGTTGCGCCGGTAGTTGCTGCTGTTGCTGCAGTGGAGCCAGTTTTGCCACCGAATACCAGATTCATATACTGGGCCATTTCGAGGGCAACGGGCTGACCGTTTACATAGCGAACATTGTAGTGGACGGTGTTCGGACCATTCTGAACACTGACCCACTGACCGGGGGTTACGTTTACACTCTGGCCACCGACGTTTACCTTGATTGCGCTGTACTCAGCCATCAAAGGTGCTTCGCATACGAAGCCGGCGATCAGAACGATGCACAACAGTTTGCTGATAAGCTTAATAGTGCTGTTCCTCATACGTCATACTCCTGAATCATTTTGGATTACCCGAGAGAAAAACCCGATAAACCCGATTCACCAGCACAGACCTACCCGTAAGTGCTTGTAAATCATTTTTTAAGGGTGTACCCATCACCCTTGCATTCAATTATAACAAACGATTCTAAAACCGCAAGCCGGGTTAAAAAAAAATAACAGCTGTTTATGAAAACTGCCCCGGTATACCGGGGCAGTTTGGTTCCCAAAAGCTTATACAACGCCCTGTTCAAGCATTGCAGTAGCAACTTTCATGAAACCGGCAACATTGGCACCCTTGACATAGTTAACCCTGTCGCCTTCTTTGCCATGCTTAACGCATGCTTCATGGATCGAAGCCATGATCTGTTTAAGTCTGGCATCAACTTCGTCTGCTGTCCAGCTGATTCTGCCACTGTTCTGTGACATTTCAAGGCCGGAAACAGCAACACCACCAGCGTTAACGGCTTTGCCAGGAGCAAATTCCATTTTTTCTATGGCCAGTTTTGCTGCATCGGCAGTGCAACCCATGTTAGAGACTTCAAGCAGCATTTTGCAGCCATTCTTCAACAGGGCTTTGACATCTTCTTCGTTGCATTCATTCTGAGTAGCGCAGCACATGGCAACGTCACACTTGACACCCCAGGGTTTCTGACCTTTGAAGAATTTGGCTTTGGGATATTTTTTTACATAATCTTCTGCCTGGTCATTGCAGGAAGCGCGCATTTCGAGGAGATACTCAACCTTTTCCTGGTTGAAGCCTTCTTCGTCAAGAACATAGCCATCGGGACCGCTGATGGTTACAACTTTGGCCCCAAGTTCGACGAGTTTTTTGATAGTACCCCAGGTTACGTTGCCGAAACCTGATGTAACAACAGTTTTGCCCTTGAACGAATCTTTGTGGCGTTTAAGCATTTCGATGCCAAAATAAACGGCACCGAAACCGGTGGCTTCTGGTCTGATCAAGCTGCCGCCCCAGGTTGCGCCCTTGCCGGTAAGAACGCCGGTGAATTCATTTTTCAGGCGCTTGTACTGACCGAAGAGATAGCCGATTTCGCGGGCACCAACACCGATATCACCGGCAGGCACGTCTGTATCAGCTGTTATATGGCGGAAAAGCTCAATCATGAATGACTGGCAGAATTTCATGATTTCGTTGTCTGATCTACCTTTGGGGTTAAAATCAGAACCGCCCTTGCCGCCACCCATGGGGAGGGTAGTCAGGGCGTTTTTGAACATCTGTTCAAATCCCAGGAACTTCAAAATGGAAAGGTTAACGCTGGGGTGAAAGCGCAGACCACCTTTGTAGGGCCCGATGGCACTGTTAAATTGCACGCGATAACCGCGATTTACCTGAATTTCGCCTTTGTCATCAACCCAGGGAACTCTAAAAGAAATGGCGCGTTCCGGTTCGACGATTCTTTCGAGAATCTTCGCTTTAACCATGCGGGGATTTTTGTGGTATTCTTCCCAGATGGTTTCTACTACTTCGTGAACGGCCTGATGAAATTCTGGTTCGTTCGGGTTTCTGGCTTTTACCATGTCCATGAATTCGGCGATGCTTTTCATTACTTCACTTTCCTTTCGATGCGACCTGATATAATATCGTAACCCCCTGCGGGGTTAACAGGGCCAAAATAGCACTTAATTGCAAACTTCTCAATACTTTGTTTAAAAATTCTCAAAGTTTTATGAAGATTCGCTCTTTACCGGCTTTAGAAGCGGATTCATGAGTCTCTGAACAATGGCCGCAACCGGTTGTTGGAAAATCATGGCGATTAGAATTGGAATGCCTGTTTCGGCCGGAAAGTGGCTGAGAGCAATAACCAGACCGGCACTGGTGTTACGAATGCCGGCGCAAAAAGAGCAACTGCGAACAACTGTCTCTTTGAACGAAAAAATTTTAGCAAGCAGCCAGCCACTGAAAAAGCCAAAAACTACCATACCTAGAGATAACGGAAACAATACGGGCATTTTCATGAGCATCGCGCTGGCAGCGCCCTTCGCTGCTCCTGTATTTATCATGATTACGGCACACATGCAGAAAAATGAGGCGGGGCCAAGGTAATAGATATGTTTCAGGTGGAAAGTTCCGCGACTGAAGTCGTGAACGCTTAACCCGAAAACGGACGGCAGAACGATCATTTTAAAAAGGCTGGCAATCATGGCAGTGTAAGCAATTTCGACTCTCTGACCCGCAAAAAG
>JAQUZA010000572.1 GCA_028691595.1 Candidatus Rifleibacteriota bacterium | reverse complement strand
CCGGAATATTATTGAACTTCCATTTATAGCCACAAATTTTACCGGAAATACTGTTGGAGAGTCTCAGGGCATTTTCAATTACCGCATCGATTTCGTCAGCGGAGGCATTGACAAAACTGGTTGAAATGTTCGAAACCATTCGTTCGAAACTGAAGTGATATTGCAGACGGTTTTCGGCATCTTTAAAGTCACTTATATCCTCGTAGATCCCGATTCCACCAAGCAGCAAACCTTTCGGGTCTGACATCGGGGTGAGTATTGCTCTGAGGGGGGTGATGGCGTTTGATGTCGTTGCCTGGTAATAGCCGTTATAATAAGAAATCTGGCCTTCTAGAGCTTGTCTGGTAGCCTCAGAGGCTTTTTTATCCTTGAGGTTCAGCATATCAAGACCAAGGATTTTTTCGCGGCTCGATTTCATGATTTGCAAAAATTTATTGTTGCAGGCCTTGATAATGCCCCGACAGTCAAATTGCAGAATACCAACAGGCGCATTTTCAAAAACCTGGCGGAACCTTTCTCCGGTTTCATAGAGGGCATCAGTGAGCCTCCTGATCGGAAAGCTTTCAGGGTCGCCCGGGTCTTCCTGGGGCAGGGAAAAATGAAAGTGTGAAAGTTTCAAGGCATTGGCTTTATTGGTTACTACGGCTGTGATTCGAGTATGCGGCACCTCAAACATTTGTTTCTCAGCGGTGCCGGAAAGGGAAAAGTTCCCGAAAACCAGCGCAGTGTTCTCGTTTAGTATTTGAACTTTTAAGTTTTCTCTGGTTATGGTAATCGGTTCTGGGACCTGTTTCAAATCAGCCTTGAAAAGTTTGTCAGCCTCTTTCAGGGTTGTCGAAATCTCGTGAACTGCAGTACCGATACTCGAAAAATCTTTGGCAAGAAGCTTTTTTAAAGATTTTAGATCGCGTCGGGTAAAGAAGGCATCGATCATTTGCATAAAAAAATCGAGCACATTCTTTTCTGAAAGTAACGGTGCGATTAGTTCGCTGCTCGTCTTTTTCATGCCCAAAACCTTTTGCAGGCGTAAGCAAAAATTAAGAGTTGTTTCACAGATTGATCCTGACCAGATTTGTTATATATAAAAGCCGTCTCACATAATAACACGTGAGACGGCTTCAGCAAAAGCAAATTATTACTTACGGCTTTTTTAACAATAACAATCCATGAGCATCACAATCTTAATGAGACTTTTTCTTAAATTAGAAGCGTTCCCAGAGAGATTTGGCCAGCTCGCGGGATTTGGCCATCATTTCTTCTTCTTCGCCTTCTTCAAGAAAGGTCAGCTGACCGTCTTCCATTATGGTGCGACCCTGGCAGATGGTGGTTTGAACGCGGCTGAAGGGCAGGCCAAAGGTCAGGTGCCCGAAGGTATTACCGGCAGTGACGGGGGTAGGGGGGATGTAGTCCCAGACAACCAGGTCGGCAGTTGCACCCTCTTCGATACAACCCATTTTTTTCTTGAACAGCTTGCTGGCTAATCTGGGGCCGTTGACCGCAAACATTTTCCAGGCTTCGCCGTATATTTTGCGTGGGTCTTTCGCCTGATGCTTGTGCAGAATGTTGGCGACTGCAAGATCTTCAAGCGGTGAAGCAGACATGCCGTCGGTGCCGAAGCTGACGTTGATTTTTTCTTCCATCATCTTTTCGAGTGGCGTACAGCCAACTGCATTATTCATGTTCGAGCGCGGGTTATGAATAACATTGGTTTTAGTAATGGCCAGGGTCGAAATGTCGTGCGCATCACAATTAACGCCATGCACGAAAATGTGTTCGGGGCCGGTGAGTTTAAAGCGGTGCAGACGATCGACAACTGAGCGATAGCCGCGTTTAACGGCATCTTCATTGTCGGCTTTGTCTTCGGCAACGTGAATGTGAACACCAGTCTGCAGGGCTCTCGAAAGTTCTGCAGCCCGCTCCAGGCTTGTATCGCTGAGAGTAAAGCTTGCGTGCAGGCCAATCATGGCAGTGATGTCAGATTCAGTGTCAAGCTTCAAGCCTCTGATAAAGTTGGCGTTTTCTTCAAAACCTGCATCGCAGCGCTCAATGCCATCACGGTCAGTGATTTCATAGCACAGATTACCACGCAAACCGCATTTTCTGAAGGCATCGCGCAGAATTGAAAGGGAGCCGCCAATGTAATTCGGGCTGGCATGGTGGTCGATGAGGGTGGTAACACCGTTGCGAACGGCATCGAGAAGCGGAATCATCGCGGTAAGATAAAGGTCTTCCTTTGTCAGCGCTTTATCAAGTCGCCACCACAAACGCTCGAGAATCTCGACAAAATTGGTTGGGGGCGCGTCCTTGAGCGCAATACCACGCGCAAAAGTTGAATAGAGATGCATGTGAGTGTTGATAATGCCGGGCATGACCAGTCTGCCTTTGACATTCTTAACTTTGGCTTTGGGAAAACGCTGCTTGAGTTCTTCGGTGCTGCCGACAGCATGAATCTTATGTTCGTCGTAGGCAACGGCACCGTCTTCGATGACCTGATGATTTTCGCCAAGGGTAACTACAGTAGCGTGACCGATAATTTTCATCAATCAACCTCGTTTTTCAATATGTATTTAAGCCTCTCTGAAGCTCTAAAAAATTATCATACCCGACAGAACATTGGCAACATGAATATTTTCTGCCTCTCCAGTGCAAGCTAAAATGCGTCTGATCAGTCAGTGCGGGTTGCTGAGTGGCTGATCAAAGCAATGAGCTCATCTGTGGAAACGCGGCCGGCCATGTCGCTGCCATCGAGAAGGCCATCGGCAAGATCTCGTTTGCG
>JAQUZA010000571.1 GCA_028691595.1 Candidatus Rifleibacteriota bacterium | reverse complement strand
CCAACGGTGCTGCCACTGGAAAAAATGATCGTGGCCGTTGAGTCGACAGTCAGGCTGTTTATTGTGCCGCAGAATTTTTCGAGCAGAGTTATTGGCAGCATGATTGAGGCAAACATTGCCCCGACGCGGGTGATGGTTCCGATTGAAGCGATCAGATCTTCGAGGTAAATAAGGCGAACCTGTTCGGGAAGCTCTAAAGCAGCTTTTTCGATAAACTCACGACTGGTAATTATACTGCTGATGCCTGATTGCTTGAGAGCCGACGTCATACCGGATTTCCCGGCGGTAAAATTCAGATTCACCGACACTTTTCCGGCCATGGCGGTTGCAACATTAACCAGAGCCGCGGCAATCGTTGGGGGCATGAGAATTCCGATATGGGTCTCATCTTTCCACAACGGATTCAGGGCTCTGGACATGGCAACAGCGCTGACCAGGGCCGGGAGTCGGCGCAATACCCTGCCTGATGAGTCGGCAAATGCCGTTCGCCAGGGGCGGGTTCGCATGCGTCTGATAAAGTAATGGTGCAATGGGCGGAATTCAGTTTTGCGCTGTTCCCAGGCCCGTGTTGCCAGTTCCTGCACTGCAATGCGGATCTGGTGTGCCGTTGTGTCAGATGGCAGGGGATCGCCAAAAGTCACGGTGATCGGGTAGGGGTAGGTTTCTGGCAGTTTGGTTAGAAATCGCCCGCCAGATCGACTGTAAATGCTGCCCCAGACCCGGTCGAGATTGACCGGAATGATTGGGGCAGTACGGCCGCGCACGATTTTTTCCAGCCCGCGCCTGAATGGCAGCATCAAACCGGTGCGCGTGACCTGACCTTCAGCAAAAATGCAGACCAGATCACCCTGGTCGATGAAGTTGCCGGCATCACGCAGGGCGCGCAGAATCATTTTAATACCGCCCGTTGCCGAAACGGGTATGGCATGCATGGCCTTCATGAACGGGTGTAACAGGCGATGATTGTAGTAAATCTCGTCGACGATAAAGCGCACCTGGCGATCAGTGCTGGCCATTACCAGAAATCCGTCGATAAAAGACACATGGTTTGGAACCAGCAGGGCACCGCCCTCGATTGGTATCTTCTCGCCGCCAGATATGGTCAGGCGATAGAAGGTATGGGTCACAATGACGAAAATGAGCCTGATGAGAAAGTCTGGAAGCAGATAGATCGCCCAGAGCATGCCTGCAGTGGTGATTATCGAGGCGAAAACCAGAATGCCAAGCGGCGAGAGGCCGGCCAGCGAAAGGGCAGCGGCCCCAAGAGAACCGGTAATGATTGCCGCAAAAATAAAGACGTTGGCCAGGGCGATGATTCCACCACGACGCTCGGCCGGAGATCGCCACTGAAGAATAGCGTTGAGCGGCACAACAATCAGGCCGCTGGCGATACCCAGAGCGGTCATAATTGCCAGAGTAGCATAATAACCCGGGGCCAGCAGGCCAAAAAGCAGGGTAAAAAAGCCGACTCCCGTAGCACCGAGAGGTATAAGGCCATATTCGACGAGCCGCCCCGAAATGCGGCCGGCCCACACACTTCCCAGGCCAACCCCAAGGCCATAAAATGCCAGCGGCAGGCCGCTCATGGTGTCTGAATTGGGTAAATCACGTGTCAGGTTTTTGGCGTAGACAAGTATATCCTGGCCGAGCATACTGGCAATCGCCCAGAAAAGGCATGAACCCAGAACCGCCAGCCAGATAACCCGGTCAGCTGCAATTGCTCTGAATGAACCCTTGAGGGTATCGGCAAAGCCGCCTTCGCTTCTGGCTGCTGGCACATGCGGAATGCCAGTTGATGCTGCCAGACCAGCAATGGCCAGCATTGCCAGAAAAGCTCCGGTCATCCAGATATTAACTCCGGCCAGGTCGAGCAGCAGGCCGCCCGAAGCAGTGCCGGCAATTATCGCCACAAATGTCCACATTTCAAGGGCTCCGTTGCCCTTAGAGAGTTTGTCATGTGGCAGCAGTTCGGGCAGAATTCCATACTTGGCCGGGCTGAATAGAGCCGACTGTACACCCATCAAGGCTAGAATAAGAAGTGGCGAAACATAATGCGGGTAAATCAGACTTACCGTTGCCAGGCCCATAAGAATGACTTCAAGAGCCTTCATGTAAATAATTACCCGGGTTTTACTGATGCGGTCGGTGAGAAGCCCGGCGGGAATTGAAAACAACATCATAGGCAGCGTAAAAACTACAAAAGTGAAGGTCGTCTGGATCTGAGAAATGCCCTCATATTCTGCACTGCCGGGCAAAAGCCCGCTGGTAGCACTTTTAATGGCAAGAAAAGCTACGATCATCTTCCAGGCATTATCATTGAATGCGCCGAAGAACTGAGCCAGCAGCAGCCTGCTGATCGGGCGTGGCAGTGAACCATCGTTCATTCTGATCTCCTCAAAATTGCAGTTTCTGAAACTCTCTTGTCTGAACCGGGTGCCTGGCAGTTTTTTGCTCAAGTGCCTGGCTCAGGCTGGCAAAACGCTGGTGGGCTTTTGCCCTTCGCATGGTTCCCCGCTCGGGCAGGCTTTATCATTTCGTTCCCACTGGAGCGTGGTGTGCTCGATGCCGAATTGATCGTGCAGATCACGGCTGGCACGGGCAATCAAATCATCGTCGTCATCATGGCCTGGCTTGACCAGATGGGCGGTAAGAGCGGTTTCGGTAGTGCTCATGCCCCATATGTGCAGGTCATGAACCGCTGTAACCCCGGGCAGGCTTTCAAGATAAGCGTTAACTTTCTGTGGATCGATTCCCTCCGGCACCGCATGCAGAGCAAGA
>JAQUZA010000570.1 GCA_028691595.1 Candidatus Rifleibacteriota bacterium | reverse complement strand
TTTTCTTCGGCGTGCTTGTCACCCTTGTTGATGTCGGGGTTGTTCTTTTTGGCCAGTCGCTTGAAGGCCTTTTTTATATCTTCTTTTCTGGCGTTCTGAGAAACTTCCAGAATCTTGTAATAATCTTTCATGCGGCTGATTATATCACAATTTTTTATGGCTGCCAAAAAAATGCCTGCAGGTTGCTGAAAAACTGCCAGAATTAATTGAAAAGATAATTGAAAAGCCCACTGGTAAGGGTTTTTGTTGGTGGCAGGTTTCTTGCTTGTTGAATACAAACTCAATTCCCGGGAGTCTTAAATGAGATCAGGTTTAAAGAGTATCGTAACCATTGTTTCAGCTGTTTTTATGCTGACTTCCGTTTCCCTGTCAGCACAAAATGACTGGATTGACGCTACGCACCTGTTCGATGACGAAGTCAGAGGAGTTGTTTCATCTCTCAAACGCGAGACACGCGAGAACACAATAGTTCGAAACCGGGCGATGGCACCCATTGAAAGGTCAATTCAGATAGGTGATACTCACACCTTCTGGACAAAAAATATCGTCGAAAACAGGTTTGAAGAAACCCGTGCTGTTTTAAAAGCAGTTGGCAAGAACTGTTACGTGTTCCTGGAAGCCGGAAAAACCTTGACCGCCGAAGCCATAGAAAAAGTTCGTAAGAATTTTGACGAGATAATTTATCCTGCCAACACCCGTAATTTTGGCTCAGAATGGAAGCCGGGCATTGACGGTGATGACAAAATAACTTTGCTGCTTTTTGATGTTAAAGACGGTTACAATGGTTCGGGTGGCTTTGTGGGCGGCTATTTTTATGCCGTTGACTGTTATCTGCAGGAAAAAATTCCCGAACACCTCAAATCAAATGAACGTGAAATGATTTACCTCGATATCAATCCGTCTGATCCGGCTTCCGACAGGTTTGCCAATACGGTGGCTCATGAGTTCCAGCACATGATACATTTTAACCAGGATTCTTCAGAATATACCTGGGTTAATGAGGCTTGTTCGCAGATTGCCCCATATTTGTGCGGTTTTGGTCATGCCAATCAGGTTGTTTCGTTCATGCGAACCCCTGATAACAGCCTTACCGCCTGGGCGAAAGAGCAGATGCTCGCAAATTACGGCCAGGTCTATCTCTGGAACTATTACATCCTGCATCGTTTTCTGCGTGAAGATGATGCTGCGCGTACAACATTCTTCAAAAATCTGGTGGCTTCAAAAAAACAGGGTGTTGCTGGTTATGTTGAAGCTCTTAGCTCTATTTCAAAAAGCTTTACATCGACTTTCGATAAATTCTGCCTTGCCAATTACCTTAACGATGAACGGGCAGGCAAGGGTGAATTCGGTTATGACAAGTCACTTGCCCGTTTAAAATTGCCCGTATCCGAAACCGTATCGGTTTTGCCTGCAGAGATATCGGGTGAGGTTTTCCTCTGGAGCGCAGATGCAGTCAAGATAGAACTCAAAAATGCCAGAAGCGATATTAAGCTTAGCTTCAAGGGTTTCAGGGGCAAGATGGGCGAAGATCAATATAACTCCTTCACCGTTGCCCTGGCTTTGCTTGATTCAACGGGCAAAATTCCCCCAAGAATTTCATATTTCGATATCGCACCCCTGTCGAGCAAGCTGCAGGGCGGCAATTTGACTATCACACCTCCTGATTCCTTTGATTCTGCAATGCTTATTATTGTTGCTCAAGCCGATGAAGAAGTCGATGACCGGGTTTATGCCAAAGCTCAGCCCATGAAATACAGCGTTAAAATTTCAGATGCTGGTTCGGCAGTTGTTCGTGCCAGTTCGAGTGTCGAAATTCAAGAGCTGGTTGCTGATTACGCCCTTACCTCTGAGCGACTTGGTGAAGCCGGTGAAGCCGAAGCAATGATAGCACTTGACCGCCTTGAAAATACCCGTAGAATTCTGGCCGAAGAACTCCTCACGCAGCTCGAAAATAATGAGAATAATGTTTTTGCTGTAATCGACGAAATGCTGGCCAGCGGGCAGGTTGCTTTAAATGCGATTGAACCCCTGCTCAAAGATTTGAACGACACGGCAAGATTTCGGTCCGTTAACCGGTGATCGACGCTTTGAATATTTAAGTTCGCCTTCCGGGTCGGTCAGGTGCATGTTTTCGGTTTTGTTGTTGCAGCATTCAAAAAATCAAAAATAGTGCTTCAAGGTCTGGCGGGATCACGCTCCTTTTTGTATACTTTCTTAATAAGTCCATTATCAGGAGACAGATGCCCGCATGCCCAACAGCTTATTCCGAAAAGCCTGCCTGGCAGCGCTATCTCTATTCCTGGCTCTGCCAGTAAGCACGTCAGCCGAAGAATATGTTGATCTGACACAGTTCTTTGCCCGTCAGACCGAAGCCCTTGTTGATGAGACCGAATCTGATGCAGCCGCTTTTGCTCCACAGATTCCCGGGCTGCTTGCTTATGCAGATGTTCGGCCTCGCCAGACCGGCGATATCGAAACCTTCAGCACTTTTAACGTTGTCAAAAATGCCCACGAGAAAATTAAAGCCAGGCTGGCTAAAATTGGTCAGCACTGCTACATTTATGTTGAGCAGGGCCGCAATGTCGCCCAAAAAGATGTTGATCGCATTGCCGGTGCCTTTGATAAACGCATTTATGACGAAGCCAGATCGATGTTTGGCTCAGAAAAATCACCCGGCATTGATAATGATGCGCGTGTGACTCTTCTTCTTCTTGATATTAAAGACTTTTACAACCCATCTGCTGGTAGCAAGGGTTTTACTGCCGGCTATTTTAATGCCGGT
>JAQUZA010000569.1 GCA_028691595.1 Candidatus Rifleibacteriota bacterium | reverse complement strand
CTCCTGACCCGAATCAATAAGGGGTTACAAAGATGAAATCTGAGAATTCGAAGACAACAGAAATGCAGAATTTGCCGCAAACGACAGCTGTTGACGCAGAAACCCAGGCACAGCAGCGTTCCGCCAGCGCCCTTGTGCATTTTATCTGGGCGGTGGCACTCGTCAGCATTTTTGCGATGCTGATCTTCGGTCTTGTGCCGATGCTGATGACCCGCGAAGTGGTGCAAGGTGGCGCTCAACTTCTCAAGGATGGGGCCAGTTTTCTGGTGCGCGGGTTCGATGGTATATCAGAGGCTTTTAAACCCGGTGTTTCGGCGCATAATGTTTATTTGCAGACCATTGCCGCAGGTGACCAGTCGGGTAAACTCGTAGTCTTCGAACAGAATATCGATCTTGAGATTTTTAAAGAAGAACAGATGCGCAGATTCGCCGACTATATTCCCTGGGGAAAAGCCAGCGTCAGACTGAAGGTTCAAGGAAATCGGGTGCAGTTTTACGTTCCTCTCGACAGGCTTTCTGCCGACAATTTTGTTTTCGACCGTCGTAGTGGTGTTCTGACCGTAGAAGTGCCGCCGGTGGTCCTCGATCAGGAAATGGTTTCAGTCCAGAGTGACCCGGCCATGATTCTGGAAGAAAAGAACGGTTCATGGGTTCCATTCAGTACCGATGTTGAGAAGTTGAGTGTTGATGCCCGGGCAGAGCTAAAAAATCAGGTAATTCTCACTGCTAACGATCAAAGAGTTCGCGACCAGGCACGTCAGGCAGCTCGGGCAAAACTTGAGCAACTTTTTCTGCTGATGCGCAATTCACTGAACCAGGACGTTAAGCTGCAGATATACCTGCCATGACAAACCGAAGCCATGCGTTGTTTCTTTTCAGCGCCGACCTTTTTGCTGTTGTTCAATTCTGAAAAAAATTGATAACGGAGCTATTTATCTTCTTTAACAATGATTTCGCGTAAGGCATAATCGTCGAAGTCGGGCCAGGCAGGGGAAACCCTCTGGCGATAGCCCTCAAGCCTTTCATGTGCTTCCTTTTCACAATCGAAGACTTGAATTTCCTCTTCAAACATCAGATCCCCTTTCGATATTCTCTGTTTCAAGAGAACCCACTGCTTTTTCACTTCTTCTGTCATTTTTGAAACTCCGGGTTAATATTACGAATCTTAAAGGCACAAAACAGGGCCGAAATTATGCAGAATATGCCACCAAGAACCATTGCTGCGGTCGTCGAGGTTGCGGTCGAAAACCAGCCCATGAAAAGCCCGCCAGCTGGCGACATGCCGCTGAAAGACATCACCGAAAGGCTCATCACTCTGCTGATTTTGTCACGGTCAGTGACTGTCTGCAATAGCGTATTGCTTGAAGACCAGCCAAAAACGATGCATGCCCCCATCAGCCCGGCAATTGGCATTGCCATAAAGAGATTGCTGCAATATGCAAGAGCGATGGTAGCCAGACCATAAACCCCGAAAGCAACAGCCGGGAGTTTGTGGATTCCTTCAAGTTTTCGGCGTGATGCAAGAGCAAGGGCTGCAAAAATAGCACCAAAACCCATTGCCCCGGTCAGGTAGCCCAACGTTGTCGCACCCCCGCCCAGCATACGGTCTGCGATAATCGGGAAAAGCACCATGTGCACAGACATTCCCATGAAGCTCGACACCGAAAGCAAAATCAACATTGGAAAAATCAAATTATGACGACGTGAATAGCGAAGCCCTTCAACAATTCGGCTTCGGAAACTTTCCTGGTTTTCGGCCCTTTTTCTTGCTTCGGCCTCGCCTGCGAGACGCATTGTCGCCAATACCCAGGCAAAAGGCAGAAAAGAAAGACTGTTAAGCAGAAAGCAGAGACCTTCACCATAATTTGCCACGATAATCCCTGCGAGAGCCGGCCCAACCATGCGGGCCAGGTTGAAACCAGTTGAATTTATGGCAATGGCATTCGCCAGAAGTTGTTTATCTTCAAACATATCGGAAACAAAACTATGCCGTCCGGGCATGTCGAAGGCGTTTGTCATGCCAAGCAAAAGGCTCAGAAAGAGAACCCAGTAAATATCGATCAACCCGTAAAAAGTCAGCAGGGCCATCACTATTGCCTGCCCAAAACCAAGAATTTGCGAAAATACCAGAATCTGGCGACGACGACCTGTATCCAGAAGGGCACCGGCATATGGCATCAGCAGAAAAGAACTGAACCAGCCAACAAAAGTTATTATTGCCAGCCAGTTGGCAGAGTCGGTAAGACGATAAACCAGCCAGCTGATGCCGAGGCGTTGCATCCAGGTGCCAAGTGACGAGATAGTGTTCGCCACAAAATAGCGCCGGTAATGCGGAGCTTGCAGAGCGACAAAGGTCTTGCCAAAATTAATCGCCATTTTCTTCCTTACCGGAGAATCCTTTGAAAGCCGTGCTGTGAGTCATATCAAGACAAAGAAACGGCAGGAGGCTGGAAAAATTATCAGTCCAGGCGGGCGCACCTTCCTTAATCGGGCATGGCTGCCAGCGGTGGCGAAAGGGCTGGCCTTCAACAGGAAGGTTTGCAGAACTTCGGCTGAGAAGGGCATAAAGCGAAGGAATGCGCTGATAATTTTCCGGGGCGGCATCGTCAAAGGAATGATCTGAGAAAAAAGCTGAGCTAAGCCCGCAAGTCTCGGCCAGGGCACCGATAAGAGGTATAAGATCAAGATAACGATTAGAAATGTTAACGGCAATTACGCCATCATGAGAGAGCTTTTGAAGATATATCTGCATCGCCTCAACGGTTATAAGAAAGTCACTCACGCCGC
>JAQUZA010000568.1 GCA_028691595.1 Candidatus Rifleibacteriota bacterium | reverse complement strand
TTCTATAATTGAATGTGGGTCACCTTCGAGCATGCTTCGATCCATGAATGCGCCCGGGTCGCCTTCATCAGCGTTGCAAACAACGTTCTTTGGAGTTTCAGGCGAAGCTGCAGTGAATTTCCATTTGAGGCCGGTTGGAAAACCGCCGCCACCGCGACCTCTCAGCCCCGATGCAAGAACTGTTTCAATAATATCAGATGGTTTCAGGGCTGTTATGGCTTTGGCCAGGCCCTGATAACCGTCAACGGCAATATATTCGTTGATCTCAAATGGATCGACTGTACCACAACGTTCGAGAGCTATTCTGGTCTGCTTTTTAAAATAGCCGATGTTATCCATTTCAGCGACCGGTCGCCCGCTTTCTGAATCGTGATGAAGAAGCCTGGTCACGAGATTGCCCTCGACAATGTGCTTTTCGATGATCTCTACAGCATCATCGGGGGTGATGCCCTGATAAAAGACATTGTCAGGCATAACCCTGGCAACCGGACCAGCCGCGCATGGGCCCATACAACCGGTCTCGACAACGACAGCCAGATTTTCAATTTTGTGAGCTGCGATTGATTCTCGCAGTGCTTTGCAGATATCGAGAGCACCTGAGGCAAGGCAACCGCCACCAACGCAAACGAGAATTTCACGTTTCTCAATCTTCTGCTTTTTGCTTGAATCAAGGCGCAGCGCCATCAACTCGGCCTGTCGTTTCTTGACTTCCTGTAATTCGTTCAATGAGTTAATTCTGCTGGTCATTGTTAAGCTTCCTCCGCTTCTTCTGCTGCATAGCCAGCCAGTATCTGTCTTATTTTTGTTGGTTTGACCCTCTGGTGAACATCTTCGTCTATCATTATGGCTGGGCAAGACCACAGGCACCAAAACACCTGGCAACCTCAAGGGTAAAATTGCGATCTTTCGTTGTGTCGCCTACATCGATGCTCAATTCTTTCTTAATGGCATCAAGAACCTTTTTGCTGCCACGCACATAGCAGGCTGTGCCTAAACAGACCCTTATAAGGTGTTTTCCTCTTGGCTGGGTAGAAAAGAATGAATAAAAACTCACAATACCGGCAACTTCACTGTATGATTTGTCAAAAGCGGCCGCAACCCTTTGTAGAACGTTATCTGGCAGATACCCAAACAAACCCTGTGCAATCTGCAGGGCCGGAATAAGCCCGCCTTCTTTGCCCTGGTATTCGTCGAGAACCTTATCGAGTTCGATCAGCAGTTGCTGTTCATCGACCTGGCTGCCGCAGCCACAAGCATTGGTCATAAAAACCTCCGGTGTAGATTAAAAATTCAAATCGTGCAACCGGCGCATAGATATTCAATTCTGGCTTTCGAGGCTTTAAATCTGCCTCACTGCCAAAATTTCCGTGCTGTGACTTCTGCGTTTATCTGACCACAAGTGGGTCATACTGCTATGGCTTAATTTTCAAGCATCGATATCTGGGGCTCTCTCCCCACCAACCTGCCCTACAGGCTCAATTAAGCGAAAAAATCTCTGCTATCTGTATTTTTATATTGGGTTAGGCCATTCTAAGTCTACAATAGATCAAGCAAGGAGTTCAACCGCTTCCTGGTATTACTTTGCACTACTAGAGCACTTTGCGCCAAAATGAAATACTTTGTAATATTTAGCATAATCAATGGGTTATCAGGGCTCACTCCTTTCTGGAAGCCAGAATCACCGATACCCAAAGTGTACAAAATCCTTGACAGAAATAACGCATATCCAGTATCACATAGGCAGTAAAAAAAAAATGTCCCGACCGGGCAAATACGAATAAAGCGAGGGAAAAACATGGCATGTTGTGGTTGCACTGATAGTCGGCCTAACCTTCTGGATGTCCATCCGGAAAAGCGCCAGGAACTTGAAGAGTATATCTCTCAGTTAAACCTGGGTGATGATATGGAGCGAAGAAAGGGATTTCTGATTGGTTGCCTGCACAAAGCGCAGAACATTTTCGGTTACCTGCCACTTGAAATACAGGAACTTGTGGGCAAAAAATTGCGCCTGCAGCAATCAGATGTTTATGGTGTAATCAGCTTTTATTCGTTCTTTACTGACCAGCCGGTGGGCAAGTACAAAATCAATGTCTGCACCGGTACTGCCTGCTTTGTTCGAGGTGCCGACAAAATCCTAGAAGAATTCAAAAACAAGCTGAAGCTTGAAGAAGGCCAGAGCAGCGCCGATCTCAAATATACTCTCACCTCCATACGTTGCGTGGGTGCCTGCAGTCTTGCACCGGTAGTTATGGTTAACGACAGGGTTTATGGCAATGTTACCTCGAAGATGGTGCCAGAGATCATCAAGAATTGCGAACAGGAGATCTGATGTAATGTTGATTAAAACTCCACAACAACTGATTGATCTGGCTAACAGTATAAAAGCGCAGGCCAGCAAGGCTGCAAAAATCCAGGTTCTGGTTTCTATGGGCACCTGTGGTATCGCTGCGGGCGCAACCCCTGTTTATGAAGCTTTCAAAAGCGAAGTTGCCAAACGCGGCACCAGCGGCATGCAGGTTCTCAGTGTCGGCTGTGTCGGCCTTTGCCACAGTGAACCAACCGTTGAGATTCTGAATGTAGAAACCGGCAAAAGCACCATTTACGGCAATGTTAAGCCTGAGCAGGCCGCAGCCGTCCTTGATGGCAAGGGCGAAGAAATCAAAAAGTCATGGTTTTTCCCCGAAGACGAAAAGAACCCCGGTGACTGCCTGAAGGCCCGCATAGTATTGCGAAACAGTGGCCGAATTGACCCTGAAAGTATCAACGACTATTTTCTGCGCGACGGCT
>JAQUZA010000567.1 GCA_028691595.1 Candidatus Rifleibacteriota bacterium | reverse complement strand
TCGAAATCGAACGCAAATCAAACAACAAAATGCGCATCACCATTCACACTGCCAAACCCGGTGTTATCATCGGCCGCGGTGGTGATAGAGTCGAAATCCTCAAGAAAGAACTTGAAGATCTTACCGGCAAATCTGTTTTCCTGAACATCCAGGAAATCAAACAGCCCGATACTGATGCAAAGCTCATCGCCGAAAGCATCGCCATGCAGCTTGAACGCCGCGTTTCACATCGCCGCGCCATGAAGCAGGTTATCAGCCGCGCTCTGCGCGCTGGTGCCAAGGGTGTTAAGATTCTTTGCTCCGGTCGTCTCAATGGTGCTGAAATCGCCCGCCGCGAATGGGTTCGCGAAGGCCGCGTTCCTCTGCACACACTTCGCGCTGATATCGATTATTCAACCGATACAGCAATTACAACTTTCGGTTGTATTGGCGTCAAGGTCTGGGTCTTCAAAGGTGAAAAGATTGGCAAAGCTCATCTTTACAACCGCGAATCCAGCACTCCGGTGAATACACCTAACACCAACGCACCCGGTAACACCAGGAAGTAAGGGGGAAGCAGTCAATGTTGATTCCATCAAGAACCAAATTCAGAAAGCAACACCGCGGCAGAATGAAGGGCCAGGCCAAGGGTGGCAAATACCTTGCCTTCGGTTCCTTCGGTCTTCAGGCCCTCGATCCCCACTGGATCACCAGTGCTCAGATCGAAGCCGCTCGTAAAGTAATCACCCGCACCGTAAAGCGTGCCGGTAAAATGTGGATTCGCATATTCCCGGACAAACCAGTCTCCAAGAAACCTCTTGAAACCCGTATGGGTAAGGGTAAAGGTGCCCCGGAATTCTGGGTAGCAGTAATTAAACCCGGCAAGATTCTCTTTGAACTTGAAGGTGTGCCCGAAAATATCGCCATCGAATCACTGACACAGGCAGCCAACAAACTCCCGATCCGCTGCCAGGTTGTCTCCAACAATAGCTAACAGGAAGGTGACCAATGAAGAATCGCGAAGATTTTTCTGAACTCAACGAGCAGGAACTCGAAGATAAGTACAAACACTACAAAGAAGAATTGTTCAACCTGAGATTTCAGGCTGTAACAGGTCAGCTGGCTAATCCATCCAGAATCAGTCTGGTGCGCCGCAACATCGCCCGCGTTAAAACTTACCTGACCAGAATGGAAAAGGTTAAGATTCAGCAGCTTCTTAAGGCTGAATACGACGCTCTTCTCAAAGAGGAAAAGATTGACACCCGCAATACTCCTCTCACTGAAAAGATTGCACGCCTCAAAGCCCGGCTTTCTGTAAAAGCACGCAAAGTTAACCAGGAAATCCGCACCAATTGCGATAAGAAAGTTAGCGAACTGCTTAAGAATATCCGTGGTGAAATCTCTAAAAAATTGCGCAATGCCAACGGCAAAGACGATGCCCATTTACGAGCGGCTTCTAAGCGCCTCAAAGATCCCAAGTGTACAATTAGAAAGAAGTTTCTTGACAAATTGTCCGAAATGGGTTTAAATGAAGCTTCTCAGATCGCCACAATCAAGGAAAACAAGCGTGCGAAATTGCGTGAACTCGAAAATATCCGGGTTCTGCAGCGCGAATTGACCGCAGGCCGGCTTCCTTTTTAAGCAGGAGTAAACAATGGAAAACGAAAAAACATTACGACGCAGCCGTGTTGGCAAGGTTGTAGCTGACAGCACCGAAAAGACCATCAAGGTCGAAATCGAAGGCATGGTTCAGCACCCCCGCTACAAAAAGTATATCAAGCGTCATACCAGATTCCTGGTTCATGACCCTGAAGAAAAATGCAAGGTCGGCGATCTGGTGCGCATTGAAGAATGTCGTCCGGTCAGCAAGACCAAAAAATGGATTGTGCGCGAAATCGTGAAGACCAGCGCCGTCATTACCGAATAAGGGAGCACAGCAATGATCAGACAAGAAACCGTATTAAAAGTTGCTGATAACTCCGGCGCCAAAAAGCTCCTCTGCATCCGCGTTCAGGGCTGCAGCGGCAGGTCTTTCGGCCGGGTTGGCGATATCATCGTTGCCTCTGTTAAAGATGCGATCCCCGATGGTACTGTCAAGAAAAAAGAAGTGGTCAAGGCCGTTATCGTTCGCACTGCAAAAGAAACCCGCCGCGCCGATGGCAGTTTCATTAAGTTCGACGACAACGCAGCCGTAATCATCGGAAACGATAACAACCCCCGTGGCACCCGTATCTTCGGGCCCGTGGCCAGAGAACTTCGCGAAAAGCAGTTCATGAAAATCGTTTCACTGGCACCAGAAGTACTGTAAGGGAGCGGTAACATGCATAAGAAGATTAAAGCAAGACGTGGCGTTGAAAAACCTCACATTAAAAAAGATGACCAGGTTGTAGTTCTGGCCGGTGACGACAAGGGCAAAAAAGGTCGCATTCTTTCTGTTAACGCAGAAAAGGGCACTGCCATCGTTGAAGGCGTTAACTATATTAAGAGACACACCCGGCCCGGTAAAAATATCGGCAAGGGTGGCATCGTCGAAAAAGAAGGCCCGGTCGCTATCAGCAAGATCGGTCTGCTCACACCAGATGGTTCAAAACTTACCCGTGCAAAATTCATCAAGCAGGGTGATGAAAAGAATCGCGTCTGTGTAACTACTAACGAGCCTCTCGGTCGCAAGTAAGTAACCTGATTTGTTCAGGAATAAGATATCATAAGGAGTTTCGGCATGGCAAAGACAGAAAAGGGCGAAAAGGCAGCCCCCGCAAAGGCAGCCCCTGCAGCAAAAGCGACAGGGCCTAAGTCTCTCCCAAGGCT
>JAQUZA010000042.1 GCA_028691595.1 Candidatus Rifleibacteriota bacterium | reverse complement strand
ATGTGATTCGTCAGCTCAAGATTGAAGGAGTCACGGTTTTTTTTACTACCCACATTCTTTCTGATCTGCCCGGCCTGTGCAGTCGGATCGGCATACTGTCGCATGGCAGGTTGATTTTTGTCGGTACCACAGAACAGTTTTGTGACTCAGACACCCTGTCGGCGCTTGAAGAGCGATTTGTGGCCGTGATCGACAACGCTGAAAAGGTCAACCCCGCATGAAGCAGTTTCTGACAATCAGTCAGCTTGTCTTTATTAAAGCCTGGCGGAGCAATCTGCTGCCAGCGCTGGTTCTGGTAATGCTGCCGCTATTTTACGCTGCCTGGGCTTTTGAATCGACAAATCCAGGTTTTCAGACCGGGTTTCTTGCTGATTTAAGCGGCAGCACCATGAGCCTGCTGGCTGGTATGCTTATTTTTTTTCTAGGTCTTGAACATTTTTTCTGGCCCGCCGACCAGAAAACCCCATGGTTTTTTCTCAGTCGGGCCGGGGGGCGCAGTCTGTTTGCCACCGGAAAACTTGTTGGGGTGGCTGGTGTTTTGTTCGCTGCTCTGTCTGTTTTTTCGCTCGTTTTCTTTCTGATGATGTTTTTCAGTGAGGGCAGGTGGTTTTTTTCTCTTTTAACCACCACTTTGCTGGTTTTTTATGAAGCCACACTGCTGGCCGCGGTTTTGCAACTTCTCGCCGCTATTTTTTCAAAACTTCTGGCTGGAGGTTGTCTGCTGGTGATATATGTTGCCAGTCATAATCTCGATAACCTGAGAACAGCCGCAGGTGCTTTCGGCTCTTTGCCTGAGGGTGCGGCTACGGTAATATTTGCCTTGCTGCCGGATCTGGGGCTTTTTCGCGGTGTCTGGTATACCAATTTCAGTTTGCCCATCATGCTGTATGTCACCTGCTACACCTGCCTGCAACTGGCCTTCTATCTGGCAATGACCGGAATCATTCTGCGGCGGCAGGATTTATGATTGCTGCAAAACATGCGCGCTGCCGGCCATTTTTTTTGCTGACCCTGCTTCTGGTGACCGCTTCTTCTTTTAACTGGCAGCTGCAGGCTATTTTTTCAGGTTGGCCAACTCAGACAGACAATGGCAAACATCTTTTGCAGTTTGTCCCTGAACGTTTGCGTTCGTTTGTCGCTGCACGGTTCTGGGCAAGAGCCGACGAAATGATGCATCGCGGGTCATTGCCAGGGAGTCAGCAACAATATATTGCCGGTTCGTATTCAGGCAACTCCGATATCGTTCCATTGCTTCAGGTAGTGATAACCCTGATGCCAGAAGAACTGGCTCCCTGCCAGTTGCTGAGCCGTTGCCTGGCGAGTCTCGGGTCAGTCGATGCCGGGTTGCGGGTTATACAAAATAGTATTCTCGGTAACCAGGGGCATATTTCTTTGCACGAACTCTATGCCTCAGCTGCATATCTCAAACTTTTTTCCGGCGATAAACCCGGTTTGAACGAAATCCGCTCGGCCTCGAGATACCTCGAAAAGGCTGCAGCAATATACGACAATGCAGCGGTGAAGTTTTCTTCAGACCCGGCTTTCAATGCTTCGTCATACCAGGTGCTTCTTGCCCGGCTTTATCTTGAGCTTGATCAGCCCGAAACGGCTCTACAGGCCTGGGCAAAATCAGGGCAGGATCTCGATGCCTCACAAGATCGTCTTGCCGTGCTGCTGCGAGGTTTTAGAGATAATGGCTCTCTGCCTGAAGAAAAGTTTCCAGCTTTTTTAAACGCGTCTGCCGGGCAGGAAGAACCATCATCTTCGTTTGCAGGGCATGAATCTGCCGCCCCCGAGCACCGGCATACTCACGCTGGCCATGACGAAACCTGTAGTCTTTGTTCACATGAGAATAGCCAGACGCAGGAAACCCCGCCGGGCTTTCAGCTTGTTCGCCTTTTCCATGCGGGGTTTCTGCTGGCGCTGAGTTTAATTATTCTCCGGGTCAGGACTCGCGGCTGAGAATCCTTCTGATACGCGCTTTTCGCTCGATGAGAAGGTTTTTCAGTGATTCAGCATCTTCTCTGGTTGCGGTTTTTCCGTGGCTGATTTTTATCTGAGCCGGTTCAAGCTCGGTGATTATACGGTTGATAAGCCCAAGAGCTTCAAAACGTGAAACCCTTTCGTTACCCTTGAACAGATTGTTATTGTAACCCATTCTGATGCCTGCTTTGGCAAGAATCTTGAGTGACCTGTCGACAACACTGTTCTCTTTTACGTCTGAATAAAGAATGTGATTATTGGTTTCGCTGTGCGGCATTGACTGGGTGAGAATCGCACCCATGCAGGCGAGCAGGTTTCTGCTGCTGTCTTTATGCCGGTAATGCTGTTCGAGTTGTTTAACTCTGGCGATGGCCGCCGGTTTGTCAAGTCGACCGAGAATACCCTGAACAATTTTGCTGAGGTCTTCACCCGAAATTGAACCGGTACCGTTAAGTCTGCGGCCAAGGTTGGTCAGGTCAAAAGCCCCGGCTTTGCGCAGGTTAACAAGTGGTCCGGTCATGTAGTGATCCTGCATCACATCTTCGAAAAGGCCAATTCTGGTTGGCAGTTTGCTGGTCGTGGCAAGGTCGAAAAACCTTTTCAACAGTATCAGAGCTTCTTTAACCTTGAGTTTGCTGTCGGGCATGAAGAACCCTTGAGACGAACCCTGAACAAGACCAGAAGTTATGGCAAACGTCAGGCTCTCTTTATACTTGTCTTCGGGGTGCCAGTCTCTGAAGCCAAGTGAGGTTTCCATGGCAGGATGCGGCAAAAGCTCATTATGCCAGCCATGCATGACGGCGCGAAGAAGGGTTTCACAGGCAGCTTCGCGGCTGATCGATTTTCCGCGTGTGCCCGCTTTGATTATGCCGCTATTGATTAATTCGCGCTGATCAAAACTGCTTATCAGACCGCTTTCGACCAGAACCCCGGAAAGACCTCTAATGAAGCCATGTTCAGTGATATTACTATCAAGCATTCTTTTGTTAAGCTGAGTAGCATCAAAGAGCCCGATCTGCTGGGAAAACGCGATTTCGGCACTCAGACGTTTCTGCCCTGCCGCCTGCAGTGGCGCAATATCAGTGTTAACCGACCAGGTGATTGTTGCAAGAATAAGTCCGGTGATGAATTCTTTTTTTCCGATAAGCATGGGCGACCTCCAGGGCATTGTTTTCAGTGACCCGCTATCGGCAGATGTCTATAATTTATTAATGAACCCCGAAAAAATCTATCTGAGCCTGATGCGATCGCGGTGGCGCTTGACAAAATGCACCGTAAAGCCCTGCACTTTCGCCAGATCATAAGCGGAGTTGAATGGTCTGGCATCTACCAGACGGCGAGCTTTGGGCAACTCGATATTAAAAAATTTTGCCAGTTGCTCGGCGCTTGCGCTGTTAATGTTTATCTGCTCACCCGTTTCAGGTGCTGTCGATTCATCTGAATTCCAGGCGTTGGTGGCATCTGCGGAAAGACTGGGAGCCGGCCCGCTGAAAGTTTTTCCGGCTTCTCGGCATGCTCCAAGCCAGAAATCTACAATGTGGCAGGTCGATGCCGCAAGCTGTCGCTTTGACATTTCCATTACCTCAGAAAGGCCTTTGCCACCCTGGTATGCCTGTTCAATTGCGCTATAGTCACGATTTGCGATGCCGGTCATTTCTTTGACACGCTCTTCTACGCTGGTAACAGGGCGATAGTTAGCTTGCGGCAGTTCAAGCTCGCGCAGATGAGAGTTAAGATCACGCTCGTATCTGGTGTGAAACTCAGATTCATCAGGGTTGCGCTCGCTGCCTGCGGTATGCAGAGGTTGGTTGAGGTCGGCAATGTAATGCGACATCAAGCCAAGTATGTAGGCTGTTTTTTCTGGTTCTGCGCCACTTCGGATCATTGCTGTTGCGGTTGTGTAAAGATCCTGGATGCGGTAGAGGCCGTCTACCATTGAACCATCAGGATGATAGACATGGTTGGTAAAATCCTTGATAAGGGTATCGGGGTCGGTGGAGCCTTTGAGAAAAGCCGCCTTATTAGCGGAAAATTCGTTCTGAAAAGCCTCTGGCATCAGTCTTATTGCGTCAGCGGTCAGTTTGCGGTGGGTGTGGTATGACCAGGCTTCTGCGGTGCTGCAGTTGATAATAAGTGCCAGACAAATCAGGAATGCGAAAATACGTGGTCTCATGTTTGTAAACCTTTTTTGCAACCTGTATTCAGGTCGAAGAACTCGTATGCCCGGTTTTACATGAACCGGTTCATTTCATAAATGGGCAGCAGTACGCCGACCATTATAGCACCAACAGCTGTGCCCATGATAACAATAAGAGCGGGTTCAAGAATTGTTAAAAACAGTTCTGTTACCGAGCGATTTTCGGCCTCAAGTTCAGTTGCGGCAGAGTAGAGCATGGGGGCCAGTTCTCCAGATGCTTCACCTGCTTCGATCATCTGTATTACAAAAACCGGAAACCCGCCGGCGTTCTTAAGGGCTTCAGAAAAAGAAGCCCCTCGCTCAAGTGATTTCTCGACTTTTTCGAGAGATTCTGCCTGCAGTATCGAGGTTTCGTTTTCTCTCACCACCCGAACGCAGTCGAGAAGGGTAACGCCACATTGAATCATCATTCCGGTGCTTCTTGCCCAGGCTTCGATGCGCATTCCCTCAATAAAACGCCCCCATATGGGTAGTTTCAACTGAAGTTTCTCAAAATTACGCCGCCCACCCGTAAAACTCTGGGAAACCTTGAATGAGACAAGCAGGCCAATTGCTGTCAGAGCAAGAATCGGCCAGTTGGCAGAGAAAAAATTGCTGAATGCTATCAGCCACCTGGTTATCCAGGGCAGGTCTCCCTGAACATCAGCAAACATGCGACCAACAACCGGTACCAGATAAACCATGAGAAAGGCCAGAACCCCGATCGAGATTATAGCGGTGATCGCGGGGTAGGCTATGGCTGCGGTCAGTCGCCGGCGGTGATCGAGCTCGCGCTCGAGATGGGTCGACAGCTGAGCAAAGGCAAAGTCGAGGCGGCCGGTGGTTTCACCGACCCTTATGACCGAAAGCATTGCCGGGGCAAAAATTGTTTTCATGTCGCTGAGTACACCCGAAAGATCACGGCCTTTTTCGATGCCCTCACGCAAAGCCACCAGAGTGCTGCGACGGTTTTCCCAGGCTTGCTGGCTTTCTATTCCTGACAAAGCTTTAGTCAGCGATACTCCGCCTTTTAAGAGAGCTGCCAGTTGACGTGAGAGTCTTGCCTGCTCGGTAAGGCTGAAGCTGCCTGAACCAAAACTGCCCTCATGGTTATCGACGGCTGGCTCGATCAAAAATGGTGCCAGACCGCGGTTCTTGATAGTTGATCTGGCAGCGGCAAGATCGTCGGCATCGATTACGCCGCCGGTCTCTGCGCCTTCACGATCATATGCCCGGTATCTGAACAACGGCAAGGGTCAGCCTCCCTGCCGGCAAACCCGGTCTATTTCTGATCTGGATGTAATGCCCCGGGCAACCTTTTTCATGCCGTCGTCATACAGGCTTGTCATGCCGTTATTATGCGCCTGTGCCCTGATTTCGTCAAGAGAGGCGCTGCGCCCGATAAGGGCCGAAATATGTTCATCGATTATCATCAACTCATAGATGCCGCAGCGGCCTTTAAAGCCGGTGCCAGAGCAGGCAGCACATCCGGGGGCCTCCCAGGTTGTGTCGGCACTTTGAACCCGGCATGAATGGCAGAGTTTTCGCACCAGTCTTTGTGCCAGAACTCCAATTAGAGTTGACGAAACCAGGTAAGGCTCGACATTCATATCGATGAGGCGCACTGCCGCCGATGCCGAGTCATTGGTGTGCAGGGTCGAAAATACAAGGTGGCCGGTGAGGCTCGCCTGAATTGCCATCGAGGCCGTTTCGTCATCGCGTATTTCGCCGACCAGAATTACATCGGGGTCCTGGCGTAGAATAGAGCGCAGACCGGCAGCGAAAGTGAAGCCGATACGGGGCTTGACCGGAATCTGACTGGCTCCTGAAAGCTCATATTCAACCGGGTCTTCGAGCGTGATGATGTTTACATCGGGGCTGATAATGCGCATGATAGCCCCATAGAGAGGTGTGGTTTTGCCTGACCCTGTCGGGCCTGTTACCAGAAGAATACCGTTCGGGTATCTGATAAGGCGATCAAAATTTACGAGGATTTCTGAATCCATACCCATCTGTTCGAGTGTCAGCAGTTCGCTTTTGCGGTCGAGCAGACGCATGACGACGCGCTCGCCGTGGGCGCATGGCACAGAACTGACCCTTATGTCGACTTCACGATCTCCGAATCTGACCCTGATTTTTCCGTCCTGGGGCAGGCGACGCTCGGCGATATCGAGCCCGGCCATGATTTTAATGCGCGAAGTAACGGGAGCATGGAGCTTGCGGGGTGGCGAGAAGCGGTTGACCAGCACCCCGTCAATGCGGTAGCGAATGCGAAAACCATCTGGTGACAATTCCAGATGGATGTCAGAAGCGCGTTCCCGCAGTGACTGAAAGATAAGTGTGTTGACGAAACGCACTACTGGAGCCTTATTGGCTGACTCAAGAATGTCTTCAGGTTCGAAATTTTCGAGGTTGCCGTCAACGTCTTCTTCGATGCTGATGGTTTCCATTATTTCCTGGGAGTTTCGGCCCCGGCCATAGGTTTCGTTGAGAGCATTGCTGATTACCGATGGCGGAATTACCACGAAGCGCAGGCGTTTTTTGAATTTATGCGCGAGTTCTTCTATAACCCCCGGTTTAAAAGGCTCAGCAGAAGCGACAAAAATGGTATCTTCATTCTGATGCACCGGAAAGGTGAGATTGCGCCGCAGGTGTTCGAGTGGAAACATTTCAAGAATGCCGTTGTCAATATCACCCGGGTCAAGCACGGGCGCGAATTCAAACCCCCATTGTTCGGCGAGGGCAGCATAGAGAGCCATTTCATCGACGTAACCGTTTTCGATGAGAATTTCGCCAAGCAGACGATGAGCGGTTGAATCACTTTGCATCTGTATGGCTTCGGCAAGCAACTCGGGCGTAACCTCACCTCGATCAACAAGAATCTGCCCGATCTTTCGCCGATTTTTCATGCTTTGCCAAAACCTCTATTTTTGTTCGCGTGAATTGGAGCGCAGGCGTTCAAAAGCTTTGAGTGCGCGTTCTCTGAACTGGTTTTCGTGCTTTTCCTGCTTAACTTCGGCCAGCTTTTTAATTGAGGCAAGTCTGGCTTCTTCGCTCGTTTTCGCACGCGCTTCTTCAAATTTTAACACCTCGTCAGGGGTTGAAAGAATGTGTGGGGTGATGAACACCAGAAGATTTGTTTTCTGGGTAACATTGCGGGTGCTTTTAAAAGCTTCACCCAGAAAGGGAATATTTGAAAGTAACGGAACCCTTTCGGTGACCTTTGTTTTGTCTTCGCGCATCAAACCACCTATAACGATGGTGCGATGATTTGGAACAGTTATGGTTGTCTGCATCTGTCGCTTGGTCAGAACGGGAACATTGAATTCATAAAGGTTCTCTTCCTGGCGCTTTTTTATTTCCTGGTCGATCTTGAGGGTGACGAGGTCGTTGGAATTAACCCTCGGGGTCAGCCCAAGCACGATGCCAACGTCTTCATATTTGAAGTTGGTGAGGTCAAAACGCCCGGTGTCGCGGTCCTGGGTGAAGCCCTGCGGCAGTGCGACCACTTCACCCACCGATATTTTGGCTTCCTGATTGTCGGTGCTGAGAATCTGTGGTGCTGACAGAATTTTAAAATTTGAATTGTTGCTGTAGGCCTTGATCATTCCCTTGATTTTGCTCAGGGCGGTGGCATCACCGGCTGCCAGCTGTGCCGGGGTGACCGCATCTTTTATCAGCCCTAACTGAAACCCGCTGTTAGAAAGGGGGTTGCCTTTGAGATCATAGTTCGTGCCACCAAAGGCACGCCAGGTTTCTGAATTAAAGTCAAAAACGTTCCATTCTATGCCCAGGCTGTGGGTCAGCTGACCGCTTACTTCGGTAATCAGCACTTCGACAAGAATCTGGTGGCGCATTACATCGAGAGAGGCCAGAATTGCTTCATACTGAGGAAACTGCTGGGGTGGGCCGGTCATGATAATTGAGTTGGTATGCTCTTCGGCAACGAAACTGACAATTGATTTCTGGCCGGAAGAAGACGGGGTCCCCTGTTCGGTCTGTTGAACAAGCTTGGCAAGCGTCTCAGCCAGAGACTTGGCCTCTGCATTGACTACCTTTATAACTCTGACATCACCCGAGCCTTTGACCGGTGGGGCATCGAGGTGGGTCAGCAGGGTTTCGATGCGACTCATAATTTCTTCTGATCGTGCGGTAACCATTATAGAGCGCGTGCGCTTGATGGGCACCAGTCTGGTAGTTTCGATGATTGCCGACTCTGAAGCCGAGGTATAAGTGTCTTTTTTGCTGAAACCGAGAATATCTTCGAGCTGTTTTGCCGTTTCGGTTTCGTCAGCGAACTTGAGTGCGAAAAACCTGGTCAGTTCTGGTCTTGCGTCAGTTGTCGAGGTATCGAGGCGATTGATGAGACTTCTGACCCTCGGAAAGTTTTCTGGTGAAGTGAGAACAAGCAGGCTGTTGCTGCGTTTATCAGAGATGAAGTTTACTCCGCCCTTGATGGTATCGCGTTCAACGCCACCACTGGAAATAATCTTTTCAAGTTGAGCTTTCAGGTCATCGGCGGCTGAGAAGTTGAGCGGCACAATGTCGAGGCCGGGCTTCAACAAGCCTTTTTCAAGCTCAAGCAGAACTTCGAGAGCACGTTTGATATTCACTGAGCGGCCGGTGAGGACGATGGTGTTCGATGGCGGAAACAGAAGCATAGAAGCATCGCGGGGCAGTAGCGTCTGCAGAATTTTGCTGGCCTCTTCCACGGAAGTGCGCTCAAGGGGCACAATTTGAGTGATCAGGGTATCGTCATCACCAAGTTTTGCTAATTCACCGGAAGTGCGGGTCTGAGTGCCGGCAACTTTGGCATCACTAAGGGCGACAATTTTGAACATCCGGCCAGATGGAACGGCTGTGTAGCCACGAACCTGCAGAATCGACTCGAGCATCGCCAGAGCCTCATCTTTGCTGAGGGTGACGGGAGAAATAATGGTTACGTCTCCCTGGAGCGGCTGGTTGATGATAAAGCCACGGCCGGTTTCCTGACTCATGTAGCGCACCAGGCTCATAAGGTCGACGGCTTCAAAATTTATGGCGATTTCGTCTGAACCAGAACCCTCTGAGGGTTCGATAACTTCGGCTGCATTGATATCAACTGACGACGAGCCTTCGGTTGCTGGCTGCGACTGGGTGACTTTGATAATAGGCGGCAAGCCGGGATTGCGGTTCTGGGTGCGATCGGGGCTGAATACCTGGCTCCCGGGAGGCGCGCCTGTGACATTGCGAATCAGGGGTTGCCTCTGAAAGGGGTTGCCGGGCGGTTCAATTACCCGGGTTTGTGCCAGAGCCGGGACGGTAAAGGTAACCATGGCCAGCAGAAAAACTACGGCGCTGACGGTTTCAGTCAGATGGTCTTTTGATATTTTTTTCCGGTCAGACATCATTGTTCCCCGATGCTGTAGATTGCAGACATTATAACGTACCTCGAGCTGAATTTCGGCAAGAGTTTGCCGACATTAATCGGGTAAAGTACTTAAATCAATGAATCTGTCAATCAGCATTTTTGCAGATTTGATAAATGCCTGTCAGGGCTTCTTTGGCTCTTGAGTCGTTAATGGTTGACCATGTGGTGTGGGTTGCTGTGCTTTCCCGGTTTTGCTGGTATTGTCTGATGCTGGTGGCTGTGCCACTCTTGGGGCCTTGATAAAAATGACCCGGCCATTACGGTTGACCTTCAAGTCAAGAGGCCGCTCATTTTGCCGGCCAAGATTATGGGCGATGTCGGCCGCCCTGGAAAAATCACCGGCTTCAGTGCCGATAATTTTGTCTCCGGGCATGATGGCAAAACCCTTCAGGGTCTCAGGAACCTCGCGAACTTCGACCATGAACCTGCCGCGCTCCCGGGATAATCTGAGCTGGCCATTGTTGATGTTCTCGGTGATTTTGTTCGGCCCTGCGAAGGCATCGACACGTGGAGCAGAGCCGGGTTGACCTGGTTGGCCCGGTTGTCCGGGCTGCTGGCTCATGGTTGCAGCTCTGCCTGAACCACCGGTGCCCGAAGATCTGTTTAAACTGTTGTTTTTGCCTGCTGTTGAACCGGTGCTCATGGGGCTGGCCGATTTTGCCGGGGTGCTTCTGGCGGTCTCAAGGGTCAGAAGACCCGTGCCATCGGGGGTCTGAAGTTTGATGCTGCGCAACCCGGCTTCGAGCAGTCTGATACTGCCGCTGGCGTTTTCCCTGATAACCATTACCCTTTTTTTAGAGGGAACGTAGACAAAAGCAGCGCTTCTGCCATCTTCAAGGATAATGCCGCGCAGCTTGTAACCTGATTTCTCAAGATCAACAGGTCTGGGTGGTGGCTCGACAGTTACAGCGGTCGAAGCAGGCGCGGGTGGGGCAGGTTTTTCGATTTTTGCGGTCTCGATGACAACCGCAGCAGTTGTGACAACCGGCGAAATGTCGAGGCCCATGGCGGCCATGAACGACGCTGAACCGACACCGCTCAGACTCTGCGGAACCACTGACTGGTTTTGCTGCCTGCTGATGGCGCTAAGGTCGGGAGCGCTTATTCTCAGGCCCCTGGCCGGTGGAATACCTGCATAAAAATAAATGCCGATGCCTAGCCCGGTACATGCTGCCAGCGCTGCTGCCAGCAGAATTTCATGACGGTAGATCCCTTTGAGTGATAACTGCATAAGGTTTTGTTTGTTAAATTAAAGCCTGTGCGGCTTAAATAGGTTTCAGCTGATTAAGAAAGACCACGCCGGTAATTGCAAATTTTTTGCCTGAATCACAAGCTCAAGTTTATCGTCTTTCAGAGATTCTGACAACCTGATTCGCCAGACCACGGCAACTACCGGCCAAATTTCTGGCGCAGTCTGGTAATAAAAAACAATTGCAGCTTCAGCCGCGGTTTGAATGACAATGTTTCTGAAAGTATCATCGATCTGTGGTATCATTCTCCAAAAATCTACGACCTTCCATGGAGGGCCATATGGCACTGACAATTTATAATTCACTCACCCGTCAAAAAGAAGAGTTTAAACCCGTTGAACCGGGAAACGTAGGTATTTATGTATGCGGCCCGACAGTTTATGGCCCACCGCATCTTGGCCACGCTAAAAGCTATATCACCTTCGATGTGCTGGTTAAGCACCTGCGCAACTCAGGCCTGAAAGTTCGTTATGTGCAGAATATCACCGATGTCGGTCATCTCACAGACGATGCCGATGCCGGCGAAGATAAAATTCAGCGCCAGGCACGCATCGATCAGGTTCACCCCTGGGAAATCGTTGACAAATGGACCAGGCAATATATGAACGACATGGAACAACTTCGCCTGGCACATCCAAACTTTTATGTGCGTGCCAGTCAGCATATTGGCGAACAGATCGAAGCCGTGCAAAAGCTCATCGAAACTGGCCATGCTTACGTTGTCGATGGTTCTGTCTACTATGATGTCGAGTCTTTCCCAGAGTATGGCAAGCTTTCGGGCCGTCGCCTCGAAGAACAGAAAGAGGGCGTTCGCGTCGAGACTCGCGGCGATAAGCGTAACCCCCGCGATTTTGCCCTCTGGAAAAAAGCCGAACCCGGTCACATTCTCAAATGGAATTCTCCCTGGGGCGAAGGCTACCCAGGCTGGCATATTGAATGCTCAGTTATGGCCAATAAATATCTTGGCGCAACAATCGACATTCATGGTGGCGGACTCGAAAACAAATTTCCCCACCATGAATGTGAAATTGCTCAATCCGAGGCTTTGAACTGCACCAGGTTCTGCAACTACTGGATGCACAACAATATGGTAACGGTTGACGGTGTAAAAATGGGTAAGTCACTGGGCAATTTCCGAACCTGTCAGGATCTGCTGGCAAAGCATTCTCCTGAGGCGATCAGGGCATTTGTGCTTACTACCCACTATCGTTCGCCTTCCAATTATACCGAAGAAGCCATAGATGCAGCCGCCGCCGGACTTACCAGGTTGAGTCAGCTGCAGACTGCGTTGCTTGAAACAGTCGAAAAGAATCTTCCTGCCCAGGCCACCGATGCCGAAATAGAAGCGCTCTGCCGCGAAGTTGCTGCAAAAATCAACGAGCGACTCGACGATGATCTCGACACCCCCGGGGCCATCGCTACTCTCTACGGCCTCGTCACTGAAATCAATAGATTTATCGGAGCCGGCTCGATTTCGTCTGTGGCTGCTTCAAAGGTTCTGAGTGTCGTTAAGTTATACGGAAGCGATATTCTTGGTATTGTACCTGAACCCTGCAGGGCTGGTGGTGATCTTGATATTGCCCCGATTATGGATATCATCGTTGAGTTGCGCAAAGAAATGAAGTCAGCAAAGAAATACGATGTCGCCGATGCGATCAGAGATCGTCTGAAGGCCGGTGGCATTCTTATTGAAGACACAAAAGACGGTATGCGCTGGAGAAAAGCCTGAAACATGGATGTTAACAAGAATCTGTTCGGCGGATCAGACGGTTTTCTTCTTGCCGGCCCCTGGGATGCGGCTGAAGTGGCGCGTTTGCCGGCCAGAACTCTCGCCTATGTCGGTGATGCAGTTTATGAGCTTGGCTTACGGCTCGGCCATATAAGAAGTGGCATTGATGGAGCCGGCAGGCTTCATGATTCGCTGGTCGAAATTGTTAGTTCAACTGCTCAGGCAAAGGTTTTTGAAAAAATTTACGTTGAATTGCCAGAGCCTGACCGGG
>JAQUZA010000041.1 GCA_028691595.1 Candidatus Rifleibacteriota bacterium | reverse complement strand
CAAACCCGATTTTGTGCAGGGCCGTTACACGCGGGCCATTCTTCTTGCCGAAAAGAATAATCTCGAAGATGCTCTTGAACAGATGCGCCAGGTGCTCAAAGACAGCCCCCCCAGGAGTGCCCAGGCCAAAAAAGCCATCAAGACCATCACCTTTCTGATGGATCAGATTACCCGTCGCGACAACCCGACCGAAATTGCTGCGGTTGAAAAGCAACAAAAAGCGGCTGAAGTCGATCAGTATGTTAAAGATATGCCCGGTACAGGCGGCAAAGCCTTTGAAACTCGCCTTGAAGATGTGTTTCCGAAACTTCGCGAAGTTAAGCAGCTTATCAGTATGCGTAACCACGCCGAAGCTGTTCGTCGCCTTCTTTACCTGCGCACTCAGCACCCCGACATTGCTGAAATTCACGCCATTCTTGCCCATTGTTATATGGAAATGGGCCGCTTAAACGATGCCTCCAGATGTTTTGAAGATGCTCTGGGTCAGCAGCCTGATCATGCCGAGGCCCTTAACGGCCTCGCCTACATTATGGCCACCAGAACCGAAAACCTTGATATCGCCCTTAAGTATGCCGCTCAGGCAGTTGCAATAGATGGTTTGCGGGCTGAGTTCAATCACACACTTGGTTGGGTGCTTTTCAAATCAGGTGAGGTGAAAAAGTCAATCGATGCCTTTGCCAGAGCCCTCGAAATAAAACCCAACTATCTGCTGGCCCGATATAATCTCGGCCTAGCGAACTATCTCACCCAGAATTACTCTGAAGCAATAGGTGCTTTCAACGCCGTAATTGCCCAGAATCCTTCGCACCACAAAGCACTGCTGTTCAAGGCGATCAGTCTGGCAAAAACCAGCAATGCCGAAGAAGCTATTGCGACCCTTGAAACTCTGCGCGAAAAGCTTTCCGATAAGTCTGTGCTTGGCAAGGTCGTTGTCGATCTGCACGCCAGGCTGAAACTTGCGCATGAAAGACATGCCGAACTACCGGTCCCGGAAATTAAATCCCCTGCCCCGATAGACAGACTGATGGAAGAAGCGGCGGCATTCAGGGCAAAAGGTCTGGTTACCCGTGCCAAAGAAAAGTATCTTGAATGTCAGCGCCTGGCACCTGAACGCTTTGAGCCACACTTTGAGCTTGGCGACATGTATGCGGTCGCAGGGTTGAACGTGCCAGCACTTGCAAGCTGGGAAAGAGCCGAAAAGCTTAGAGCCGACCATTTTCCACTGCAGATGAGTATCGGCAAGATGCACCACAAACTCGGACACAGCGAAAAGGCACGAGAATACTTCAATCGTGCCCAGGCTTTGAACGAAAAAGATTCTGAACCCCGATATTACCTCGGCCTGCTGGCCTACGAAGAGAAACGTTTCGAGTCAGCCGAAAGCTATGCACTCGCCGCTTTGCGCCTAAAACCGAACTTTTATAAAAGTATGGCATTGCTTGGCATGGCCAGAATTCGTCTGAACCGCCTCAAACCGGCAAGAGATATCTATGAAACCCTTTATGCAAAAGCTCCGGCCGATTCATCGATCAAAAGACATGCACGCAAAAAAATATGGGAAATCACCAGAATGATGGCCCCGGCGCAGTATCCATCGGTCGAAGATGCTTACGAAGTCAAGAGTCAGATGGTGCGAAAAGTCAGCGATGCCGACAAAAAGGTTCCAGTTAAGCCGACCAGTGCCGAAGAGGCCGCAATTGCTGAATATGGCAAAAACACCATGACTCTCGACGATAAAATGTGGGTGCTTAAGCAGCTCGAACGCTTCGGTTCAGTCTCAACCCCCACTCCTATTGCCCCGTTGCGCAAGGAAGTAACTGCCCAGACCCTTACCAGCAAAGAAAAGCAATGGGTTATCAAAAAATTGCAGGGTCTCGGAGATCGTGGCAGCAAGTATGCTCTTCCGGCTGAACTCAAAACCGAGAAATTTTCGCTAAAAACAACAGAAACTCAGGTAACAAGAACAGCAGACCCGGTAGACGCACAGGTTTTAAAAGCTCTGGAGATGGCAGAAAAAGGGTTTTCTGCTGAAGCAGTCGCTACCCTCGCCAAAGCACGCGAAGGGTCACCAAAGAACCTCGACGTGCTGCTAAACCTCGGGTTCATGCATGCCGTTCAGGGAAACTTTAAAGATGCCTTTGAAGCTTACGCCAGCGTAACTGTCTACCACCCGAAAGAACCCCTCGGCCGTCTGGCACTTGGCAATCTGTACTGGCTGGGTGGGCAGGCTGACAAGGCGATTGAACAATGGCGGCTCATCAAAAGCAGCTACAAGCCCGACCCTGAATTCAACATCCTTAAGCGCAGTGAAAAAATCTGGCAGAGGCTGCTGGAGGTTGACCCGATGGATGCCGATTCACATTCGAACCTCGGCCTTGTCTATATGTTTTCCGGCGAAAACCGCAAGGCACTGGCTGAATTCCAGGCTGTGACAAGCATCGAACCAACCCGCCGCGAACACGAGTTCTATCAGGCCCAGATCAATGTCCTGATGTATGTCCAGAAGAGCAACAGCAACAATCGTAAAGAAGCCGAGAAATTGCTTGAAGGGCTTGCCCGCGGGCCTGAAGCTTTCCCACATTCAGAAAGGCTGAAAAATTTTGTTGCCAATCTATAAAATTAAAAAATCACCAGCCAGTCATCTGCTGCCCGCATTTTTAATGCTGCTGGCAATCATGTTGCCAGGTTCTGCCATTGGGGCAGTGCAATACAACCCTGCTTTTTCTGACTATGAAATCTACTCGCTGGGTGATTACAGCCCAAAACCGGCCAGGAAGGTCGGGGTTCTGAAGCCTTCATCAAGAAACGCACTGAACAGCGATGGGCTTGGTGGCTTTTTTGTTGGCACAACCGCCGACAAGTTTGAACCCGACCAGATAATTCTAAGCTCGCGCTACAAATATCACAAACTCAGTTCGACCCATGGCACAAGCTTTCACTCTACCGAAAAAGGCTCTGTGTCGACCTTTGAATCCTCGGTCAACTGGGCAGGCAAGTGGGCTGAATGGTCAGCCACAGTGCCGGTTCATGACTGGGATTTAAGTGCCCCCCGAACATTCGGTGGTTATGCCGACAGCAATACCGGTCTCGGAAACATGCGACTTGGCTGGAAGGCGACCTACCTGCGTGACCACAGCTATTACCGTTTTGCCTATGGAGCCGTTACGACTATCACGACGGGCAACCCCGACAGCATGCTGCCGGCAGGCTCAAAAAACAGTGACGAACTTAAACTGTTTGGCTGTGTGACCACCAGTGAAACAGACAGGGCAACAGGAAATCTCGAGCTTGGAACAGTTATCGATTCGGAAGGTGAAGATGACCGTTTTATCTACAGAATGGGCATGAGCTACGAAGCCACCGAACATGTATCTGTTATCGGCGAAATAGCAGGTGAAGTGCTTGGCGGTGATGACAAAGACACTCTGGATATGGTTCTTGGCATCAGACTGGCCCCAACCTCCACTTTCAGAATAGAATTCGCCTGGTATAGAAACCTGAGAACCTACCGTTTGTATGGTTGGGATGATCAGTTGCAGGCGGGTTACACCCTGCAGTGGTAATCAGCGAACCCGCTTTTTAAGTTCTGTGATCATTTCCTGGGAAACCGCCCATTCTCTTGAGTTTTCGGGGGCCTTGGCAAAAACCTTTTCAAATCTGGCCAATGCCATTTTTCCGGCTTCCTGGTCACCTTTAAGCAACAGCATGTCGGTGTAAGCATTCGCGCTTTTCATCAGGAGTCTTAAATCATCTGGTTCGCTTGAAAGCCCGGTCTCGAGAACAGCCACTGCATCATTTAGGCGGCTTTCGCGGCTGAGCCGGTCGGCTTCTTCTATAATCTGATCGACGTTCATGCGCTTCAAAACAAAATCACTGGGTCTTGCCTTATCTGTGTCTTCAGTGCCGGTGCTGGAGTTTTGTGCACTGGCAACGGCAGCGGCCCTGGCTGCAGCAAGTGCGTCAGCCTTTTCTTTGGCGAGAGCTTCTCTTGCGGCAATATCAGCTTCATATCTTTCGATAATTCTGCCGGCTTCACTGACGAATTGTGAGTTTGTACCGGGTTTGCCGCCAACAGATGCAAGAAAATTCTTTAAATCCGGGACAGCCAGATCAAGGTTTCCGGAGATATAAATCAGCAGGCCGCGGTAGAAAATACCGTTGGGCATACGATTCGGGCGATCTTTGAGGTGTTCAAGCCCTTTACGTATAAGGCCGTTTTCTGGCTCGGCAAGGAAGTCGCGTTCGGCAATAATACAGCTCACATAAAGTTCAAGAGCCCGTTCAATGTTGTCTGAATCAAGGGCTTCCATGGCCTGATTGAAAATACTGGCCACCGGGCCTTTTCGACTGGTTCTGTAGGCTGCACCCTCTTTTCTAATTTCACGCTCTTTTTGAAGCCGGTCAGAGATTTTTTCGGGGGCAGGAGCAGGTGCCACCTTCTGGGGAGCGGTCTTATTATCAACCTTTGCCAGTTTTGCCTGATCTGCTGATGGAGTGGCACCTTCAGGCTGGCCATACGCCCTGGGCTGGCCGGTTGCTGAGTCGACAAGATATATTTGTGATTCTTCAAGCCCCGGAAGCGGCGGGACGGATTCTCCTGATTCTGAGAGAGCTCTCAAACGCTGAAGCGCCTGAGTGAATGATGGATTGAGCGAAAGGGCTCTGCCATAACTTTCACGGGCTTCCTGCATTCTGCCCATCGATTCATAGCACAAGCCCATGTTGTATGGAACCCAGTAAGAATCGGGGTTAAGCCGTTCGGCCTGTTTATAACAGTGCAGGCTGTCGCGGTATTGACCGCTTTTTTTGTAGAGAATACCCAGATTGTTATAAGCATGAAAATTATCAGGGTCAATGCGCAAAACCATAAAATAGGCCTCAACAGCCTTAACAAAATTGTTGGCAAGACTGTATTCCATGGCCAGATTAAGATGTGCTTCTATGTCGCGCGGGTTATCTATCAGCCGCTGCTGCAGCTGATAGATTTTTCCGGCGTTAATAGATGCTTCGATACTTGATGCGTGAAACAGCAGGCAAAAACACACCGCCAGCACAAAAAAGCTGCCGGTGTTTACAAGACGATATAAAATCAGGGCGAAGTTAGACTCAGCGCGCTTCGACAAGAAATTTAATTGCTGTTTTTTCGTTTCCATCAATTTCGATTTTAGCAAAGGCAATCATTGTAAATAACTCGATTCCTTTGGGGGCTACATAGCCTCGGGTCACGGCAATGGACTTAACTGCCTGATTGACTGCGCCGGCACCAACTGCCAGCAATTCTACCTGTTTGTCCTGCTCTAAGACTGCTGCAATGGCTCCGGCTACAGATTTCGGATTCGATGATGATGCGACTCTAAGTATTTCCATTTGAGCCTCTCCTTTATATTTATTGATAACCCAACAACCTCTTCATACAAAATTATAAACAAAAAAACCCATAACATGCAAACGCTTTATTAACAGCCCTTGCAATTATCACAAAAATTAACGGATATTGTACCCGACACATAAAAAAGAGCTGCCATCAGGCAGCTCTTTTTTATAATTCAGCAACTTCATTCTGGGCGAGAAAACAGCACACTGGCATTCTGGCCGCCAAAACCGAAAGAATTAACGATACCGCCATCGATCTGCTTTTCTTTGGCCTTGAGAGGAACAAGATCAAGGTCGGCAAGTTCAGGATCGATGTTTTCAAGATTCGCTGTCGGGTGAATAAAGCCACCCTGCATCTGAAGAATTGTGGCAACAGAACCAACAGCACCGGCAGCTCCGAGGAGGTGACCAATCATAGACTTGGTTGAGTTGATTGAAACATTACCAATCTTATCGCCAAATACCCGCCTTACAGCTTTCATTTCGGCAAGATCGCCGATTGGCGTGCTTGTTCCGTGGGCGTTAACGTAGTTAACTCTGTCGATCGGGAAATTCATAAAATTTATCGCCTTCATCATCGCCCGGTATCCGCCTTCACCTTCGGGGTGAGGAGCGGTAAGATGGTGAGCATCGGCCGTTGCGCCATAACCCTTTATTTCGGCAAGCACACGTGCTCCACGGCGACGGGCGCTCTCTTCACTTTCAATTACGAGAACCCCGGCACCTTCGCCCATTACAAAGCCATCACGGTCGCGCTCAAAGGGCCTTGAAGCTCTTTCGGGTTCGCTGTTGCGGGTCGACAAAGCTTTCATTTTTGCAAAACCGGCGACTGTAAGCGGTGTTATTGCAGACTCGGCTCCGCCACACACCATAATGTCGCATTCATCATGAATAATTTTCAGGAATGCTTCACCGATGCCATGCAGACCTGAGGCGCAGGCTGAAACAATGCAAAAATTCGGGCCATTGAAGCCGTATTCCATGGCGATACAACCGGCAGAAATATTGCAGATCATCATTGGAACGAGAAACGGGCTAACACGGTGTGGACCACTGGCCCTGCAGGTTTCATATTCTTCTTCGAAGGTATGAATACCGCCAATACCCGTTGAAACTGTTACGCCGACCCGGAAAGGATCGTAATTTTTTTCTTTCAACCCGGCCATTTCAACGGCCATTGAGGCTGCTGCCATGGCGAACTGAGAATAGCGGTCATGACGACGCGATTCCTTTTTCTGCATGAACTGCTCAGGATCAAAATCTTTGACTTCCCCGGCAATCTGCGCTGTATGCTGTGAGGCATCAAAACATGAAATGGTATTGATACCATTTTTGCCCTGCCTGATGCCTTCTGCGAAGTTGTCGATACCAATGCCAATCGGGGTAACTGCCCCGATGCCTGTGACAAAAACGCGCTTCATGATCTGTGGTCCTCCTGAGTCTGTCTCAAAAAGTTACAAATGGTTTGTACCAGAGTTCAGTGATTCAGTCAAATAGTAAACATGCCTTAATCAGTTGCGTAATCAAGACCATTAAAAAACATCGAAAAAATTTCGGCAACCGACATGATTTTATCGATTCTGTGAACGTGCTCGCCCGCAAAAACCAGACCTTTTTCAAGATTACCGGCGCGGGCATCGATCAAGGCCTGAATTATGCAGAATCTGTGTGAACACTTTTTCAAACAGCCCCAGCATGCCGGGTGGTGTGCGGTACCAGCGGCGACCTTATCTGTAAAAGTTGTAGGAAGAGCGTTTCCCCAGAGACCCACCGGGCTCATAATGCGAAAGACATCACCCTTTTTTGCCTTCAGATAACAATCATGAAAGGGCTTCTCGACGTTTGCTTCAAAACTGCCTGCAAAACGTGTTCCGACTTGAACACCATCAGCTCCGAAGTTAAAGGCATCGATGATGTCCTGCTGGTCAATAATGCCACCCGCAAGCAAAACAGGTATGTTAACCGCAGCCTTGACTTCGGGAAAGATATCTCTCGCCGGGCGTTCTGTTCCGAGGTGGCCGCCAGCTTCGCTGCCTTCGACAACCACTGCCGACGCACCCAGTTTTTCAGCCAGAATAGCCACCCTGTCACTCGAAACAATCGGAATGACGGGAATATCATAGTCACGGCCAATATCAAAGACATCACGCGAGAAACCGGCACCGGCAATGAGTGCGTCTATACCGGCTTCTGCTGCAGTTTTCATAACATTGAGAAACCCGGTGGCCGCAACCATCGTATTGATGCCAACAATTCCGCCATTGGCAATGCTTCTGGCTATCTTTATTTCGTTGCGAACTTCGTCCAGTCCCATGGCGGAACCGGCAATCAGGCCGATGCCGCCCTCGCGCGCCACCGAACCGGCGAGATTGCCGGTGGATACGCGGATGGCCATGCCTCCCTGCATAATAGGGTATTTAGGCTGCAGCTTACCAATAGTGAGTCGGGGCAGTATTTTCACCTGAAATCTCCAATGAATCCTGCCGGTCGGTTAAAAATCAAACCGACCGGCAGGCATTGATTTCTCTTAACCCTTTTTGTTCTGAATGTAGTCTACAGCGTCTTTGACCGTTTTCAGTTTTTCTGCGTCTTCATCGGGGATTTCGATTTCGAAATGTTCTTCGAGATCCATTACCAGCTCAACAGTGTCAAGACTGTCGGCACCAAGGTCATCAATAAAACTGGCTTCGAGAGTTACCTGTTTTTCATCGACCTGGAGCTTGTCTACAACGATTCTTTTAATTTCTTCAAAATAGTTACTCATTTAATAATTCCTCCTGAGAATTTAGAACGGGTCAGGACATTACCATGCCGCCATCGACCGTCAGTACCTGCCCTGTGATATACGATGCCTTGTCTGAGGCGAGAAAAACCACGGCGTTTGCAACGTCGCGGGGATTTCCAAAACTGTTCATGGGAATCTGGGCGAGCATCTGCTCTTTAACTTTATCGGCCAGCACTGCAGTCATATCTGAATTGATAAAACCTGGCGCAATGGCATTTGACCTGATACCCTTACGACCGAATTCTTTGGCAAAACTTTTGGTAAAACCAATGATACCGGCCTTACTGGCTGCATAGTTTGCCTGACCGGCATTACCCATGAGCCCGATAACTGAAGCTATATTGATTACTGAGCCGCTTTTCTGCTTGAGCATGGTTCTGACAACCGCCTTCGACATCAAAAAAGTGCCCTTGAGGTTAATTTTAAGAACCAGATCCCAGGCATCTTCGTCCATGCGCATAAGAAGACCGTCTCGAGTAATTCCGGCGTTGTTTACCAGAACATCTATGCGGCCAAAACTCGAAACCGCTGTTTCAGTAAGTTTTTCAGCATCTTCGGCTTTGGAAACATCTGCCTTGCATGTTGCAACGGTCATGCTTGCTGCTTCAAGTTCGGCTTTGGCATGAGCCAGCCCCTCTTCGTTAATGTCAGAGAGCACCAGTCTGTAGCCGGCCTCTCCCAGGGTGCGGGCGATTTCTAGGCCGATGCCGCGAGCAGAACCGGTGACTATTGCTACCGGCTTGTCTGCAACTTTGTTTTCAGAACTGTTCATGCTAACCTCGTAAAATAAAAAAATTTCAGGTGGACGTTATTACAGCTTTTTGACCGTATTTGTCAAGCCAGAATTTCAGGATGCCTCACCAGACTGCAGCAATTGCTCAAGTGTCTGTGGATCACCTGCAAAAAAAGTGCTTACTGAAGGGGAGATTTTATTGTTCAGGCCGGCGAGAGACTTTCCGGGGCCGTTAAAGCAATTTTGGCCAGGGTGGCGGCCAGGGACTGCATCTGCCTGTATAAACATTTCAGCTGCCCAGGCGAACTTTTCGACCATGGCCCGGGCCATACCAACCTTTTGAGACCCCTGACCCGGAAAAATCAACGCTCTCATTTCGGCCCCCGCTCAGCTTTTACAAGCAGGCTTGAACAGTTGAAGGCGTTCAAACACTTTGTAATAATCTGCTTCGATGCTCTGAATAATCTCAGCGGCTGTTTCTTCGCGATTCAGCATACCGCTTATCTGACCGGCCATGACTGAACCCTCTTCAGTGTTACCATCAACAACCGACATTTTAAGGCGACCACGGCCAAGTTCTTCAAGTTCATCGGGGGTAGCGCCCTTATATTCTTTTTCGAGGTATTCTTTGGTGAGGCGGTTACGTATTACACGCACCGGGTGACCCAGCGTAACACCTGTAGTAACCGTATCGCGATCCTTTGCCTTAAGAACCGATTCTTTATAGTTCTGGTGAGCATGGCATTCTTTGGCCAGAATGAATCTGGTGCCCATCTGAACAGCCTCAGCACCCAGAGCAAAGGCCGCAGCCACACCCCGGCCATCTGCAATGCCACCGGCAGCAATTACCGGAATAGAAACGGCATCAACGACCTGAGGAATCAAAACCATGCTGGTCAGTTCGCCTACGTGACCGCCAGATTCGTGACCTTCTGCTATCAAAGCATCGACACCCGAACGTTCGAGTCTTTTTGCCAGAGCAACCGATGATACAACCGGAATAATCTTGATGCCTTCATCTTTAAAGCGCTTAACCAGAGGCCCGGGATTGCCGGCACCGGTAGTTACCACCGGAACCTTTTCCTGAATACAGACTTCAACTACACCAGGCGCAGTCGGCATCATCAACATAATGTTGACACCAAATGGCTTGTCGGTAAGTTCTTTAATTCTGCGAATCTCCTGGCGTGCGAGTTCCGGCTCAAGTGACCCTGAACCAAACACCCCAAGACCACCTGCATTGCTGACGGCAGCAACAAGGGCAGAAGAACTGACCCATGCCATTCCACCCTGAAAAATAGGATATTTAATGCCGAGAAGTTTGGTTATTCTGGTTTCTATCATAAATGCAGAGATCTCCCTTGAAATTTTTGCCAGACGAGCCTGGGTGGCTATTTCGCCTGCTTCGACGCTTCAGATTCAGTCATGTGGCCTTCTTTTTCGACCTGACTGTGAATTAGACTGATCACGCCGGTTGAAGCGCAATTGCCAGCAAGAGTCAAAGCATTTGCAATCACCTGAGCTTTTGATTTGCCATGACAGACAATTGATACGCCATTTATGCCCAGCAGCGGGGCAGCACTGTATTCAGGGGCATCGGGACTGAATTTTTTCAGCCCGGCTTTAAGAGCCATCAATTTTTCCGGGGCTATTTCGGCCCCTTTGGCCGCTTTGAGCATGGCTCCCTGAATCAATTCAGAAATGCTCTCACTGGCTTTCAGCAGAACGTTGCCCACAAAGCCATCACAAACAACGACATGGGCTTTACCAAAATAAAGATGATCTGCCTCGACATTGCCAATAAAGTTCAGAGAACTCTGTTTCAGAGACTCATAGACACTTTTTGTAAGCTCATTGCCCTTCGATTCTTCTTCACCGATACTGAGAACTCCGACCTTAGGCTGTTTTACACCACATACTTTTTCATAATAGGCGGCACCCATTAAAGCGAACTGCAACAGGTGCGGAGCCCGGCTGTCAACGTTCGCGCCGACATCGAGCAGTAAAACGCCATAATTTTCGGAGGTAGGAAGCATAACAGCGATAGCAGGGCGTTCAACACCCGGAATTCGCCCGATCTCAAGCAGGGAAGCCGCCATCTGTGCGCCGGTGCTGCCGGCAGAAAGAAGAGCGTCTGCCTTACCTTCGCGTACAAGACGAGCCGCCACTGCAATCGAGGTATTCTTCTTTTTACGAAGAGCCTGCAGCGGCGGTTCACCCATTTCCACCATCTCGGATGTATCATAAATTTCACATCCGGCTGGTAGTTCGGGCATGATCTCGCGAATGGCCGATTCTTTCCCGACAAGTATCAAACTGGCGTTCCCGCCGGAAGTTAGATAAGTTCGAGCTCCTGATACCAGTTCCTGGGGGGCGTAGTCCCCACCCATTACGTCAACGGCGATTTTCATTCGCTATTATACCGGTATTATTCTTTTTCGATGTCGAGAACCTTAACTTTTTTGCCATAATAGCCGCATGCCGGGCATACTCTATGTGGTCTCTTAAGTTCAAAGCACTGTGAGCACTTTGCCAGAGCAACAGGAGCTGCTTTGTAATGCGTTCTGCGTTTTCTGCCTCTGAGTTTTGAAACTCTATTTTTTGGACATGCACCCATTTTAACTTCCTCCGGGATAGAAATAAGTTTGGTGAGTATAGCAGATATTGGCGCGCGAGTCAATCACAATAAGCAAAAGCATTATATGGGGTACACATCAAGCCCGACACGACCTATAAAGGTTTTTCAAGAGGCAGGCCACATTTTCTCGGGTAGCGCTCTGAAACCGCGCAGGTTTTTCTAACAATCAGAAAGCTGCGTTCAAAAGGAATCTCAGGTGGAGCAAGTCTTAAAATCTCAACGTTATCAGCCACAATAGAAAAAATATTAAAGGCATTCGCCGATTCAGCAAGCTCTTCATCTAGTTTCGGACCCTTATAATAAAGGGCACTGCCACCCGTTTTTATCAGCGGCATTGTATACTCAACCAGGGTTCTGACCGAAGACAGAGCCCGACAAACCACCAGATCGGCCTTCTCTCTGAATTTTCCATCACGCCCCGCATCTTCAATGCGCGAGTGAACGGTTACGACATTGCCGAGCCCGGCGGCAGAAGCCATTCTTGCAACAAATTCAACTGATTTCTGTCGCGAATCGATTGCAACAATATGGCTTTCGGGAAGAGCCACAGCAAGCGGCAAAGAAGGGAATCCCCCACCCGTGCCGAGATCAACGATGTTTTTCGCTTTCCATTCAGGAAGAGAGAAACAAAGGGGCACCAGACTGTCAAGAAAATGCTTCGTTGCCATTTCCTGAGGGTCGAAAATTTTGGAAACACTTTTATACATTGGATCGGCAAGCATGGCCGCCGCCAGAAGATCGAGCTGCTGATACTGTAATTCTGAAAGCTTCACACCAATGCGCTCAAGACGGGGAAAAATAAATTCTTTTATGCTGATATTATTCATTTTGCATTTCCGTTCAAATGCTGGCGTTTTTTGATTGTCATCAGAATAACCGCAAGATCCGAAGCTCTAACCCCGGGTATTCGAGCAAGAAGACCAACCGTAGAAGGTTTAACGGCCAGAATTTTCATGCGCGCCTCTTTGCTGACCGCAACCGGGATATTTGCAAAAAAATCAGCATCGAGAGGCTCAGCCTGAAGGGATTCGCGCAGAGCAAACTCCTTGTGCTGCTGATCAATATACCCTGCATATTTGATTCTGGCCTCAATTTCAAGAACGGCAATACGATCCAGGTCGCCAATTTCGGGGTAAAGCCTCACAAAATCATGCAGCCCGGCATCAGGCCGCTTCAACAACTGGGCAGGAGAAACACTCGAAACCGGTGCAGGCTCAGCAAACTCCGGAAACAATTCTTTCAGCTGCGAGGGCGTAATTCTTTGAGCGTTGAATTTTTGTTCAAGGGCGGCGAGCTCCTCTGCCCTGTGGCTGATAGACGCATACTTTTCAGAAGAAAGAACCCCATGGGAAAATGCCT
>JAQUZA010000566.1 GCA_028691595.1 Candidatus Rifleibacteriota bacterium | reverse complement strand
AAAGTGCTTTAGATCAAGAATCTTCAGGATTGTGAGGCGAACGGAATAGTCGGGGTCTCTCAGCTTGGTTTCAAGAATCTGGAGAGCGTTTTGAGAACCTGATTCACCAAGAATTGTCAGAATTCGAGATCTTAAGGTTGGATCCTGGTGATAGAGAACCTCGGTCACAAATCTTTGCAGTCTTGGGTCCATCATCAGATTGATTATTTCAGCCTGAACTTCGGCTGGAACCTTCATAAAATGTTCCAGCAAAAGGGTATTGAGTGTTTCTATGATGTAGTTCTCTGTTGGATCGCCAAGTATTTTCAGGGCTGTCTTACCCGTTTCAGTTTCGGTGTAGCAGCAGGCATTGATCAGCAGAGTTTTGCGAATGACCGGATCAAGCCCTTTTAAAAAGCTTTTCAGGTAATTCTCATTGTAGCGAAATATTTTGGGAAAGTTTCTGAGAATGACATCCTGATCGTTACGGCCCAGACGAAGCAGGCACTCGGTCATGAGTTTAATGCACTGGAAGAACCTGTCGTTAAGGTTTTCTTCGAGTGGATCAGTAAAGTATTTTATCTGCGCCTGTATTTCAGCAGACTTTCTTTGTGCCGGATCCATTTTATCTAGATCTTCGCAAAAGTTTTTGACGATTTTGCCGATTGTATCGGCCACAGTCGGCGGAATTGATTTGAAAGGATCAAGAAGATAAGGAAAAAGATATTGATAGGACATGGGGTCGCAAAGCTGTTCCATCAGCTTTAAAGTATGCTGCCTGAAACCTTCACTTTTTTTTCCGAGGCCATCAAAAACCTTTTCGAAAAAAACTTTCCCATGCGACTGCAGGCACTTAAAAACTGGGTAACGCATGCTGGGGGCGATCGCAGGCAGTTCTCTGATGCAGAGATCCAGGAACTCAGGGCTTTTGATCTTGTCGACATGTTTGGAAAATTCGACCTGAAGGATTTTCTTTTCGTCTTTTTTAGCTTCAACGACCTCTTCTTTCATGATATCCATGAAAATCGGGTAGGTCTTGGGGTTCTGCAGCATGACGATTTCTTCAAGGTAGAGAATCTGCTCTTTGACTGTGTAACTGTTCCATTTTTCAAGGAGTTTGCGAAGAATACCTGACTTTTCAATGCCGTGCTGAATGGTCTTGTGAATGTCGGCATCCAGGGTGGCTCCAAGGGTCTCGGTTACAGCTTTGAGGTTCTCTTCGGTTATGCCAACCAGAATATCTTTAAAGGTTTCGCGAAGCAGAGTGTCCGGGTGCCTGATAAGTTTTAGTATCACCCTCAGGTCTTCTTCGTTGATTTTGTCTTTGTAGTCGACGAAGACCTCGAGGATCTTCATTCTCGTTTCAAGGTCAGCAGATTCTTCAAATTTGTCGTGCAGATATTCGACAAGGCCGTGATTCATGCTTGAGACAAAGTCGCTTTTAGCACGATCAGATATGCGTTTGTCTTTTTGCAGAAGCCGCTCAAAAGCCTCGTCTGGATCAGATATTTTTCGGGAAAACCAACCCATGCTGTCAATTATCCTTGATAGGAATGCGAATTGCTGAATCTATCGGCTGAAGTCTTAAATTCCTGAACAGAAATTCTCAGTGGTATACCGTACACTTTTGAAGCCTGCACCTAAATTAATACAATTTTTAAAGCTTATTTACAAGTTTTATAAACTTTGTTATAGTCATCCCAATCAACATCTTTAAGCGAGGGTTCAACAAGTGTGGTTCATTAGAAAAATTTTCTGGATGATAACTCTTCCTTTCATGGCGCTTACCGGCGTTTTGATGTTCGCTTTTCCCGAAGAAATGAAAGAATTCAAAAAAGACATGGTAGACATGCTTGAAAATTCATGGCTTCGCTGGATTGGCTTCGTGCTTTTTGTCGGTGCAATGGTTCATATTGCCAGGATATTCGATGGTCAGCACACTCTGGTAAGACTTACAGACCCTAATAACTGAAGTTACAGGCCAGGTTATTCCCAGGCGGTTACTTCAACCCTGAAGGACTTGCCGCCAGCCGGCGGGTTCTTGAAGGGAACCTCGAAAAGAGAGCTTTCATTAGGAAGCAGGCCTTTGTCAAAACTGCGCAAAGTTCCTGATTCACTTCTGAGCTCTCTTTTGTTTTCGTCAAGTATTCTCACTGTCAGTTGAATCTTTTGCCGCAACCCTTTTGAAACATTTTGCAGTGAGCCAACGACATAGAGGGTCCCAAGCTCAAGATAGCTGTCAACCCTGTTGATTGAAAAAATTGGCTCGATGTCTCTCTCTACGGAAGGGTTAAGTTTTTCCCGGCGTTTTCGCTGGGTATATTCGGCTATGACTGTGTCGTCATAGGCTGCCCAGAGGGGCAGATTCATCTGTTCAAGCCTTAAAGCGGTACGGTATGCCTCTTTAGCCTCTGAATATCGACCTTCAACGGTCATTTTGTCACCGGTTTCTACGAATTTAAAAGCCGGGCTATCTGTAGCAAGACCGGTAACAGCCGATGCTTTTGGCACCAGTAGAGCATCAGCAGGGTCAACCGGCGAGGGAAAAATCTTGCGTCCCGGGTTTTCTGGAATTGACTGGGCAGACAATGGATTGCTGCCCAACGACAAAAATATGATTAATGGCAGTACGAAAAGGCGCATTGTTACTCCTTAAAATCCCTTCAGGCAGACAGTTTCCGCGCAAAGGCCTCAAGAATAAGGCTATAAAAATTCTCAAAGCCAAAAAGCAACATGCCCTCGTGAAGCATTGCGTATCACATTTCATCATCATCAAAAAACGAAATAACTTTACCTTCTTCAATGATAAGTTTTTTCATATCTTCAATAT
>JAQUZA010000565.1 GCA_028691595.1 Candidatus Rifleibacteriota bacterium | reverse complement strand
CTTAAGACTGAGCAGGGCATTTAGCATCAAAGCCAGAAGCTTTTCATTGCCTTTGCTGCCAAATACAATCTTAAACAGCAGGTCATTAGTCAGCCCGAAATATTTAACTTCTGAATTATCAACGATATTCATGATTTTTTATTGCCTCTGTAAGTCTTGACAAGCCTCTGAACGTCGCGAATAGCCAGCCCTTTGGCAATTACCCGGGAGCGGTCGATCATGCTTCTGGTAAGTTCAAAATCTACAACCAGTATACCGCAAAGCCTCTTCCCTGACAACAATGCGTTCACCTAAGTATGTAAGCATACCGACCGATGGCCGGCTCAGGGACCGAAACGCGGGCCAGTTAAGATTGCGAATGTCGCGAAGCTGCAGCTCAGAATCGGAGTTTGACGTTAGAGGCTGTAGCTGTTTTTGACGGCGGTTTCCATGGTTTTGAGTTCTTCTTCGCTGAGAAAGGCGAAATGGGCCGACCTTTTGCCTTTTGCAAGTCTGCCGTTATTCTGCAGGCAAAGCTGAATAAAAAGGTCGATCAGGCGGTCAGGCATATCGACCACCCGCTGCAGCGACTTTTTTGCATTGTCGAAGTTGGCGAGAAAACTGAGTTCTGCCACCAATTCTTCCTCGACGGTCCTTTCGACAAAATCGAACAGGGCTTCTGCCTGAGCGGTGGCGTCAAAATAGCGATACCAGCAGGCAGTGTTATTGGTTACGGTCATTTTCCCGTCTTCATGCAGCTGGTAATCGATCTGCTGCAGCAGAGGTCGCGAGAAAGCCTCGAGCGACGCGTCGTAAGCCGCCGGATCTTTCAGCATGACGGCCGAAACTGGAAACATCAGCCCCGTCGGCAGCACACCCCGCAATGCCAGAATATTATGAACGAGAAAACGATGAATGCGCCCGTTGCCATCTTCGAAAGGGTGCAGAAATACAAACCCCCAGGCAATCACCGCCGCATGAATGATCGCGGAAAACCGGTCGCTTTTCAGACGTTGATGCGCCTCAATAAGACCGGCCATCAGATCAGGCAGATCATCAGGGCGCGGACCGATGAAATGGATAACTTCGCGGTAGCCGGCGACGGTCTGGCCGACATAGTTCTGGCTGCTCCGGTAATCATGGTCACGGAAGCGTGGGTCGACGATGCGGTTCTGCAGCTCTATCAGCTGTTGTTTGCTGCAAAAATCATCTTGCCCGGCCAGTTCAAGAAGGGCGATGAACTTTTCGGTGCGGGATGCTCCGGGCTCAATATGCTCAATGGCAAAAGACGATCGGGTTTCTTTGTTATAGAGATAGCTCAGGGCACGGCGCAGCAGCTCGGGCGGAAAAACTCTGACGATTTCTTCACAGCGCTGGCGCAGATTGCCGTAATCAAGTAGAGAAAGCTTCTTTGACTTTCTGACGACGGGGCAAAAAGACCGACAACCGGGAAGATTATCGACAACGCGGTGGCGCCGGGATTTTTCACCGTTCTGCAATGTAAAGTATTTTTCGGGTTCCATTGCGTCGACGTAGTTTCCGGAAGTCAGGTCGCAAATCGGCAGCTGACTGCCAGTTAAAAATTCGAAAAAAAACCAGAGCCGACGCGCATATTTGCCGATCGGGCGGGATTTTATGTGATCAGCGAGCTCAGACGCTGCAATGTGGCTGAAAATCAAGGCCAGCAGCCCGAGGTTGACGCCATCATATTTGAGCGCAAATTCAAGATGGTCGCCGACTTTATCGCCAGGCCAGTATTGCACCCTGAAAACCTGCTCGGCATGGTCACCATGAAATTTTGTATACTGCGCCCCGGTCCGTGAAACCATCGACCGGTGCCAGTTGGGAATGCCGGTGAGCCCGAGTTTTTCGAGCAACCAGGCATAACCGGCCGGGCGCAGTTCAGAAAGACTTATTTCCATTGGCAAGCCCCACAAAATTGTTATTCTACTGTAAAAATAATTATTTTTTATCAGATGTCAACCAAAACAGTTACAATTCGAGACAGCCGGGAGCAAAAGTGAGCATCAGGATGAAAGCGAACCGGCCGAGGCCCCGCAGGCCAGATCAATGTGGTAACCTGCTGACCCTTCGACTTCGCTCAGGGACCACCCTTCGACAAGAATGGTGGACTGAGAGAACTGGTCAAGGCGATAAGTGGTAAAGCCATGCATTGATCTTTTGTCAGAATGAACCACCGCTGTTCACCCGGCTTTTGTGGTTTTGCGGGGTTTTCTGGTGGTTTTATATCTGGCGGCTTCTTCTTTTACGCAGCCAGAAGAGCTTTTTCTCAATCCGGCAAAGATTTCGGGCCAGAAGGCGGCATCGGGGTGATCAGATCGTAATGGCGCAAGTTTTGCTTCGGCTTTTTCGAGTGAAATATCACCTTCGCAAAACATTTGCAGAATCAAACGCGCTTTCCCCTCGACTTTGCCTTCTTCGCGACCTTCTTCGCGACCTTCGAGCTTGCCGAGGCCATAAGACGATTCTACCATGCTTGCCTGGTAATGCAGGTCGTCAGAATAGCGACTGTAGGCGATGCGCTCTGCTTCACTGAGTTTCATGATGTCGAGGCGTGTTTTAGCCTGCTGCAAGCCTCTGGCTTTGAAGCCGGGCTTTATTTCTTCATTCTTCAGAAAATATATCCACTCATCAAGGGTGTTGCGGGCCACATTGTCGAAGTTATTGACCTTTATCAGGTAATATTCCGGAAAAATCTCGCGCGGCGAGGTCTGGCGGTAGAGTAGTCGCTGTTCGCTGCTGAGCATGAGTTCATCATGGCGATGCAGCCCGGTGAAAACGGTCTGGCCGCGATAGATGTAATCTTCGC
>JAQUZA010000564.1 GCA_028691595.1 Candidatus Rifleibacteriota bacterium | reverse complement strand
ATTTTTTAACAATTTTCTGGTCTGTTGGTACGTACATGCGATTAATGGCAGTTCAATTTGTCTGTTGTTGTTTGTTCTTGTCTGCTTAAGCCGGAAAAATAATGGTAAACAAAACATCATCTTTGCTCGAAAGGGTTTATGGATTTGTTTGCCTCCTTATTTTTCAGTCCGGGATGAACTCCCGGATTTCTTTTTTTAGCGCCATGGATGGCGCTACACATGCGAAGGCCAGTGGCACACTTTTTAATCATGTGTTATCCTCAGACTTATAATATTTACAGGAGATGACAGGAACAATGAAAAACCTCTGACACCATTGCAGAATCGCTCTGGCAGTGCCCATTATTGTGGCTTATGGTGATTGTGAGGTTTTTTTATGTCGTTAGTTCGTGTAACCAATCTTGGCTTTTGCTACCCCGGTTCAGTTGTGCCCGTTTTTTCAGATATTAATCTGGCGATTGAAAGGGGCGGTCGTATTGGCCTTGTCGGGCCAAACGGTTGTGGCAAGACAACCCTGGTGAAAATTCTTTGCGGAGAATTGTCTGGTTTCGAGGGGGTAAGAGATGGCGGTCGTCTCAGAGCCGGTATTTTGCCCCAGTTTCTTGATTTTGTTAGCGGCCAGACCGGGTCAAGTTATGCTTTTGCTGCTGATGAACGTTTGCAGCGCCTGCACGACGAAATTCTTCGACTCGAGACATCCGGTTCGGCCGACAATCAGGCCATTCTTGCCGAGCTTTTTGCTGCATACGGCGAAAATGGCGGCTTTGAACTCGAAGCAGAAATTCATCGACTGGCTGACGAATTCAGGCTTACATCTGAGATGCTTGCTCGCCCGGTCGAAACTCTAAGCGGCGGCGAAAAGACAAAGATTGCTCTGCTGCGATTGTTGCTTACCCGGCCTGATTTGTTACTGCTCGATGAACCCACGAATCATCTCGATGTAGAGACGCTCGAATGGCTTGAGAGCTATCTGACCCGCAGCCGCACGCCTTTTCTGGTAATCAGTCATGACCGGCGGTTTCTCGACCAGTGCTGCAACGAAATCTGGGAACTGAAAAACGGCTCTCTGACTATTTTTGGTGGGAACTACAGTTTTTATCGCTCTGAAAAGGAGTTGCAGCTGGCCCGGCAGTTAGAAGCAGCCGAGCAGGCTACCCGCAAAATCAGCAGACTTAAAACTGCAGCCAGTCAGGTGCGCACTGATGCCGACCGCATGGAAAACTTCAAACCGACTCGTAGTATCAGTAATAGCGGCCGTATCTGCAAGCGTGACGAGGGCTCGGCAAAAGCTTTGCTGCGTACCCAGAACAAGCAGAAAGCGGCGACGGTTCTTGAAAAACGTATCGATCGAATGATTGAAGAGGCTGAAGCTGCCAGGCCCTTCATTGAAAAGAAGCGGGCCATAAGTTTTGCGCCCTGCCATCTCAAAAACAGCACTGTTCTGCGGGTCGAAAACCTGACGAAAAGATATGGTGAAAATGAAGTTTTGTCGGGGTTTGCGTTGACCGTTAACAACGGTGACAGTCTGGCAATCACCGGAGCAAACGGGTCTGGCAAGACTACTCTGTTAAAAATGCTGGCCGGTTATGAATCTGCTGACTATGGCTCGATCAGTTGGGCTCCTGATGCGGTCACCGGCTACTATGCCCAGGAATTCGAGCAGCTCGACCCGGAAGCAACCGTTCTTGATCAGGTTTTACAGGGCGACCTGACACGGCAGACCAGAGCGAGAACCATTCTGGGCTGTTTAAAACTCGAAAGTGACAAAGTCATGCAGCAGATCAAGACCCTTAGCGTTGGCGAAAAAAGTAAAACCGCACTGGCCCGTCTATTGTTTATCGAGCCTGATATTCTGCTTCTCGACGAACCGACCAACCATCTCGAAATTGAGGCGCGTGAAGCACTGGAAGATGCTCTCAAGGAATTTTGTGGCACTCTGATTCTTGTTTCGCACGATCGCTGGTTTGTCGACCGTCTCGCGAGAACCAGAATCGAACTTGGTGGCTGACATGGTTTCTGGCACGAGTCTGCTTATTGTTTTTTAATAACCCCGATACCTGTTTTAACAAATAGATTGCCGGGTAAAAAAATAAATTATATCCGCAGGTACGTACAGAAGATTACCGGCATGCCGGTTTGTTTGTCGATGTCTGTTTTTGCCCGTCAACAGTCGAAAAATAAAGGTAAACAAAACATCACTTCTGTTCGAAATGGGTTATGGATTTGTTTGCCTCCTTATTTTTCAGTCCGGGTTAAACCCCGGATTTTTTTTTTGCTCCATGGATGGAGCAACGCAGCGGAGGCCAGGAAGGCCGGGAGTCGCGTCGCGAATACATGGATGGAGCAACGCAGCGGAGGCCAGGAAGGCCGGGAGTCGCGTCGCGAATACATGGATGGAGCAACGCAGCGGAGGCCAGGAAGGCCGGGAGTCGCGTCGCTCATTTTAATTAATCACCGAAGTAGGCTTTCACTGCATCTTCAAAGCCTGACTGATAGCTGAAGTTGAAATCGAGTGATGGTTTGGTCATCAGCTTGAAACTTGTGGGGGTGAATTCGCCGAAACCCATTTTAAGGCTGGCTGGCCCCGCTGAAATCTCAGCTTCACCTGCGGTAAATGAATCTGGAATAAAATCAGTCAGAGGTTTTCCGAAATTATCAAGCTGAGCAGCTATGCCGAGGCAGAGTTTTTTAGCAGCTTTGACTACTTTGCGTAGATCATCATACTTGAGAGTGTAGGCGCAAACAGCCCAGACCGAAGAGTTGACCCCGACCCAGAACCCGAGCGCGTA
>JAQUZA010000563.1 GCA_028691595.1 Candidatus Rifleibacteriota bacterium | reverse complement strand
CTGGCGACGGAGCTTCGCTGTGGGCATCTGGCAGCCATGTGTGCATCGGGGCCAGACCCATTTTTGTACCGTAACCAATCAGAAAAAAGATGAATGCAACTATAAGCCAGCCAACCTTCAGATAACCAGCAAAAAGAATCAGTCCAGCAGGAGTGAAGGTCTGCACGTGAGAGGTAGTGGTCATGGCCAGAAAGAAAATCCCCATAAGGGCTAGAGCAATGCCCACAGAGCAGATGATCATGTATTTCCAGGCGGCTTCAAGCGATCTGCGATTGCGGTGATAATAAATAAGTGGCGTGCTGGCAAGGGTTGTCGCTTCAATACCGATCCACTGCAGACCAAAGTGCATACTGAGAATGGCAAGGCTCATCGCTGCCAGAAAGATCTGCATGCAGGCGGCAAAAATAGCATTACGGTTTTTAAGAAACTGCCAGTTGGCAAGATCTGAGCCATCTGCCTGTGGGTGTTTATCGAGATAAATCGTCGAATAAACGGCAGACCCTGTAAACAGCAGGCTGGTGAGCAGCAGAAAGATTCTGGTAAGGTGATCCATGCCAAGCCAGATGCCGTTGAGTTCTCCGGCTTCGCCGGCACAGAGTTGCATTGCCAGAAAAAGGTGAATAAAGGCCACGATAACCAGAATATTTTTGCGCAGCCTTTCTGAATCTATAAAAAGGGAACATACACCGGTGATAGCCGGCATAATAATCAGAGCCCAGGCGGTATTCATTCGGTTTCCTCCTCAGCGGGCGAGGCGGTTATCTCAAGATCGGAAAGCTCATTGAAGCGGTCGGCATCGAGATGGTCGAATTCGCGGTCAATGTGGAACAGCATGATTCCCATCAGGAAAATGCCTACAAAAACGTCAAGCAATATGCCAAGTTCAACCATAATCGAAAATTCACTGCCCAGACTCAGGCCGGCGGTAAAAACACCGTTTTCGAGCACCAGAAACCCCAGGGTTTGGGTAAGGGCTTTGCGGCGGGTAATAAGCAGAAGCAGACCAGAAAAAACAAGATAAAAACCAGCGATCAGGGTTACAGGCGATGCCAGGGGTTCAGTTGCCTGAAGCTTGTTTACTATCCAGCCCGAGACTGCGAGCAGAAAAATCCCGAGCAGCATCGAAGCTCCGAAACTGATGAATGGCTCGATCTCTTTGCGGGTACCTGACTCTACCATGGCTTTGTTGAGAAGCCAGGGCAACAGGCCGCTCTTCATAACGATGCTGACGACAGAGAGGAAAATAAGTGCCAGGGAAAAATGGCCTTCGCCAGCTGCGGCGAGTGGCAGAATGCCGAGAAGCAGCCCTTGAAAAGCAACCATTCTGATAGACATCAGAAGTCGGCTCGAACCGAGCAGAAATAAACACGATAGTGCCAATAACGTTGCGATACTGTTCATGGTTGTCAGTTTCCTGCGATTTTGAGGATCAGGGCGATTATTGCGAGGGCACCTGAGCCAACAATGAATTTTGGAATATGAATCAGTCTTAATCTGGCAATGGTTGATTCGATTATGCCGATAATGATGGCAACAAAAACAATCCCGGCGATGAAAACGGGAACAGTGGTGAAGTTGGGCAGGGCCTGGGGGCTGATGATCAGCCCGACGAGCAGACTCGAGAACAGCCATAGTTTAAGTGCAGAGGCGAATTCAATCAATGCCAGATCTTTGCTGCTGTAATCGAGAATCATGACTTCGTGAATCATTGTCAGTTCAAGGTGGGTGTTAGGGTCATCAACCGGGATTCTTGCATTCTCGGTAAGAAGAACGATCATCCAGCTGACAGCGATAAGCAACATTATGGCAGGGTTCTGCTGCCAGACTGCAAAAGACAGTTGGGCAAAAATTCCTGAGGTGCTAAGACTGCCAGTTTCATTGATTAAAACCAGAAGTCCGCAGAAAAAGGCAGGTTCTGCCAGGGCACTGTATAATACTTCGCGGCTGGCACCCATTCCTTCAAAGGCAGAACCCCGGTCAAGGGCGGCAATTACCATAAAAAAGCGGCCGATGCCAAGCAGGTATGCCATGAAGATAACGTCACCGGTAAAGCTGCAGCAGGATTCGCGAAAAAAGGCCGGAACCAGAAGACCGGCACCGAGAGTGGAAAAAAGAATAGCGAAGGGTGCAATCTTTGTTACTGCCGTTGAAGTCTGGCTGTAGGTGGCTGATTTATGCATAAGTTTGAAGAGGTCAAAGTAGAGTTGAAGCACTGGCGGCCCCATTTTACCGCCAAAGAATGCTTTGACTTTATTTATTAGTCCTGGCAATGCGGGAGCCAGGACGAGTGACAGGAAAAACCACCCGATTGATGAAAGATTGATCATGCCGCCACCACCTTCCAGATAAGAAGAGCCAGCAGGACAATGGCGATGTAACAGATATAGAGGTGTAAACGCCCGTGCTGCAAAGCTCTGAGGGGTACCATTAACCGGTCGACTGATGTGAACAGCGGAATGAAAAGATAGCGCAGCAGTGAGTCTGGTGAGTCGGTGCGAAAGCTTGCATGCTGCGGAAAAAGGCCGCCGACCTTTTCGCCATGCCGGTATGGCCTGACAATGCTTGAAAAAACCTCCTCGGCAGGCTGAGAAAATGATGACGAAGTATATTGGATGCGTGAGTCCGGAACGGCAAATCCGCAGTCCCAGGTGCAGCGTCCATCGATATCGCCGGCGCTGAAAAACTTCATTTTAATCAGATAGATGACCATCACCAGTGCCAGTAAAGCAAGTGAAAAGATAGCAATGGCATGCATGGGCATTGCTGATGCCAGAACGTCATCAGGGGAAAACAGCATGCCTGAGGCGGAACCTATGTCTGCCGCAACTC
>JAQUZA010000562.1 GCA_028691595.1 Candidatus Rifleibacteriota bacterium | reverse complement strand
AATGACCGAGATCACCGCCCCCGGGTGCCCGGCAAGAAGTCGATATAAAAACTGGCTCAATTTATGCATTTGAAACCCATTCTATAACAGAAGAAACAACCAGATGACTTTTTTTTCTACAACAATTCGCAACCAGATAAAGCCTTTAAAATTGAAAGGGAATCGGGTAGAATTCTCATAATTCTTTAATCATGGATTTTTGTGATGCACAAATTGTTGAAAATCATCTACCGCACCGCCCTGTTTGCCGGTCTGTTCGTGTTTTTTGCCACCAGCCTGCATGCAGGCCTATACGGAGCCAGATTCGATTATAATTTTCCTTCCGTAGCAGACGAAAACGAACGCAAAGCTCTTGAGAGGGCTTTTGAGCGGCTTGAATTAAAAAACCCCGACCTGACCGGCCTCACCGATGAGACGGTCAGCAAAGGCTCAGAAAAAGACGTTGCACGGGTTTTTAAATTACTTGAAGCAGCAAAAAAGCAGTATGAAAAAGCTCAGACCGCCGCCGATAAAACTGCTGCCCACCATGTTTTACATAACTACACGCAGCTTTACCGCGCCTATCGTATTCTGATTCCACCACCGGCAGACAAGCCAAAAGGAAGCATAAGCAGCAATAATTCGCAGGAAGATTACGGCGTTTACGACAATAGCCGCACTCCTTTCCGTTTTGTTCTCAAACGTGCCGAACTTACCCCGGAAGGCCCGGTCATTGAATTCGAGTGTCTTTATGACCAGATAGATTTTCGGGCCGACTACAAGGTTGAAGAACTTGGGCAATTGGGGTTTGACCGGCCATGGAGCCTTAACTCTATCAGCATAAAACTTTTTGCCAACAATGAAGAAATAAGAATGTATGGCAGCCCGGGCAAACCAGCTAATGCCAAAGACCAGCTGACTAAAAAGTATGAAAAGCTCAGTTCAATGACGGTCACAGCGGCGAATATGACCAACAGTTATCTTCTCGGGTACGGGGCAAAATACGCGGCAAAAATTGGCATTGGCTGGCCAAGGCCCCCTGCAGATAAATTCACGGTTAACACTATCAGAGACAACCTGATCTGGCGGCCGGCGGCGAAGAAAAACTTTTTGAACGAATACCGCATTGTTATCATACCAGAGATTGCCGATCTTGTGCTTCACGAAGAACTTGTGACCATCAAAACCGGCGATGACTACAGCGGGGCCACGGTTGAGCATAAATCCCTCATTGACAGTTCCTCAATAATGTGGGGAATTGGTGGCGCGATGCTTGGTCTGGGGCTGCTTGGCATGTTCAAAATTGGCAGGGCCGGCATTCCCGGCACTGGCAGCGGCAAAAACGCTGACATAAAGCCTCTCCCGGTCGAAGGCCAGACATCAGAAAACAGCGAAGAAGACAAGGTTGACAAGGCCCGCCTTATTTTCGATACCTCTGGCTGCAGCCTGGTCATTGTCAGCGAAACAGGTGTCCCGGCCGAATTCTCGGCACGGGTCGTCGATGCAGAAATATCGGGCTGGCAGCTTCAAGGCGAACTGCTCAGCGGCGAAAGTCACTTAAAAATTGAGCAAAAATCAGTCTCAGCGGTTGATTCCGCGACTTATACGGTTAAAGAGATCGCCCCTGCACTTCAGTCGGGAGAAAAAATCAAAGAGTTCGCACTGCATGTTGTCGCCAGACACGAGAACAAAACCATCAGCAAAACACTCGATATCGTTGTCGGGCGCGAAGGAATGTTCGTGATTTCGAGCCTGCCGCTCAAAATAATTGCCGATGCCGAATCTGCCTCAGACCTTAAAATTACCGCCATTGAATTTAACAATGGCTACCTTGCAACTGACCATGACGCGCTCTTCAACCTCGACCTCAGCTTTGAGGCCGATGATGAACTCGCCCGCAAAGCTTTTGAAACAAGCTCGGTTGACTTCAGAGCCAGCTCCGACTGGGAAAACGTGCGCGAAGCCACCGATGCCTACCAGCGCTCAAATGTTTTCGCGGCACTGGTTCTGCATGCCAGAACAGCTGTGGCGCTGCCTTCACAGCGAAACAGCACGAATCAGCATAACATGTTCACCGGGCGGCTTAAAATCACCAGTCGTCATGGCAAACGCCAGTATGAGCAGACGATAACGGTTGAACTGCATGCACCCGCAGAACCACCAAGGTCTGAGCGCCTGCTGCAGGAATACGAAAACTGCAAATTAATTATTGAGCGCTATGTTCCAGCTGAGAGTGGCTACCAGCAGAAGTTTTTCACCATGCTCGAAAAATTTGGGCCGACCCTTGGCCCTGAGGGTCTGTTCAAGCTTAGACACGACATCTGGGCTGTTGCCCAGAAGCTCTGGGAGGCAAAAGGTCTGCAGGGTTACGTCGAAATGGCCGACCGCATCGAAACCTATGACAAGCTGCGCAACTTTGCCGAATGGGGCGGCGACCTCTGCCTGTCAGCTGTGCTGTTTTTGAAAACCGGCGGCGGCATTGGTGGCACTCTGTCACAGACTTCCATAACCCTGCTCAAAGCAATTCTTGTTTCGGCGATCAATCATTATAAAGACACGATCGAACTTAAAGGCCGCTTCGAAAAAGAAGACTGTGAAGCCTGGGTTCACAATCAACTCAAGATGCAGTTGTTTTCAACCCCGGACTATATGCTCACCGCAGCCTCGCTCAAGGGTTACATTACCCCCGGGCGGGCCATGGCGCTGATGTTCGCCAATGTCTTTCTGCGTTCGCTGATTCTGAACGTCGACTGGAACAAAATGGGGGCCAGATGGGACGAAAATGGCCTCGACACCGAAGCCTGCAACGATCTTATGAAAGCAGCCTGGATAGCCGGTCAGGAATGTTTCAAG
>JAQUZA010000561.1 GCA_028691595.1 Candidatus Rifleibacteriota bacterium | reverse complement strand
TGATGCGTAGTGTTAGTCTGCTCTATCAGGCTATAAAGCCTGGCGCGAGCTTCTGTTGCATTTAAGACCGTCATAAATCACCTCATATTTAAAGCGTACGCATTTACGTTCGTGTTGTCAAGTATTGCTTCCAACCAAAAACAGCGTTGCTGTTTGGGATCTCTTTGCAGCTTGGTGTCTTTGTGCGAGGTGTTGTATAATAGGGAAAATGCCGGGCGGAGGTTTGTTAAATGGCGGGATCGGCCAAGAAAAAGCAGAAGCGATATTCTTATGCTGATTATCTGACCTGGGATGACGACAATCGCTACGAGATAATTGATGGTGAAGTGTTCGATATGACTTCGCCGAATGTTTTGCATCAGAGCATTTCGATGGAACTTGCAAGAGTATTGGCGAATTTCTTTGAAAATAAACCATGCAAAGTATTCGCAGCGCCTCTCGACGTGCTGCTGGCAAAAAATGCCAGTAAATCTGAGGAAGTGTTTACCGTTGTACAGCCTGATGTCATGGTAGTCTGCGACCCGAAGAAAATCGAAGAACGCGGCATCGTCGGCGCACCTGACCTGGTGGTCGAAATCATCTCGCCGTCAACTTCAGCGAAAGACAATATCATCAAACGTCGCATCTACGAACAGGCCGGAGTAAATGAATTCTGGCTGGTTCACCCCGTCGATCGCCTGATTCGGGTCTACAAGCTTGGCAAAGATGGGTTATTCGGGCGCGAAGACGTTTATGACGATCAGGCCCAGATCGAGATTGCGCAGTTTGCCGGTTTGAGCATCGACTGCCGCCGGTTGTTTCCACCCCTGCCGAAAGTTAAGCGGGCAAAATCGCCGCCACCGGCGAAGTATGGGTGATATGAGACGATCAATGATCGTTCCTGACCAGGGTCAGCGCAGTTCGAGAAGTTCGTAGAGGGGGTATTCGCGGCTTTTGCCCTTGATTTCGACGCGTTCGATAAAGGCGACGCGACCCTGACCCCTCAAACCCCTGATCGTGGAAGGGGCAACGATGATACCGGTCGTGCCGGCCTTCGCGGCTTCAGCCTTGAGTCTGGCCGCCAGATTCACCGTGTCGCCGATGACCGTGTAATCGAGTTTGCCAAGTCGCGAACCGATGCGCCCCGAAACCACATTGCCGCTGGCAATTCCGGCCCTGATACGAAAACCGGCATCTCTCATGACGTATGCCAGTTGCAGGGCAGCTCGGCAGGCCTGCAAACAGTGATTCTCACCGGCAGTAGCGGCACGAAACACCAGCATCAGGGTATTCTCGATGACCTTGTCGATAACCCCGCCGCAGGCATGGGCAATCTGGTCTCCTTCGCCAATAAAACGGCCGAGAGACTCAAATCGCTCTTCGGGTGTCGCCGGGCAACCGGAAAAATCTGACTGCAACTGCATAAACACGACAGTGGCCGCCACCCTTACCCCGCCAGGAGCCATTTCGGCATCAGAATCACTTTCGACAGCGGCCAAAACATCCTGTGAGACGAAATGAGCAAGTTTGCGGCGCTGTTCGAGCCCTTGAATCATGCCTGAAAAAACGGTCTTGAGGTCAGCGAATTCATCGTTGGCCTGCAACCGAACTTCGGCCAGGTAATTGTTTCGCCCGACCTCGCCGGTAACCCTGATAAACTCGCGCAATGGCCGTAGATAAATCAATTCGAACGCCAGGTAGACAAAAAGCAGCAACAGCAGACCGTAACCACCCAGGATGCCCGGCAAAAACCATACTGAGGTATCAGCTGAAAAGACCTCAGAACCCACCAGCATCACCAGGGGGTAGTCGTTGAACCAGCGAACCTGCAGCAGGTTTTTACTTTTTTCGCGCCAGACAGAGTTTTCGACTTCTTCCGCCAGACCTATTTTTTCGAGGAGTTTGCTGTTTTGCAGGGTTTTGCCATCGGTAAGCCCGACCAGGTGATAACCGCCGCCGTCCCTGATCACTTCAAAAAACCTGGCAGCAATTCCGGCAAACCTTGCCGAAGGTCTGAAATGGTTGACGAGATAATCGCGAATCATTTCATTATCGTAATAATTAAACGATAGAAGACCAAAAATACTGTGTTTATCAGGATTAAACACATAAGTAGTCGAAAACCGGTTGCCAACATTCATGCGCAGCATTTTGAACGGCCGACCCCAGCGGTTACCAATTTCATTCACAAACGAAGAATCTACGGTTGCGGGGTCTCTTTCCTGACTTCGAGTACGGTTAAGAACAAAGTCACCGTTGTGATCAAAGCTGTTGAGAATGGCAGAAGCCACCAGTCGTCTTCCTGACTCTGACTCTTTAGAAATCGGCCTGAAAAACCGGTCTGATTTAACATGCAACCGCTCACCATCGCCAAGGTCAAAAAACAGATCAGAAGCAACAGTATTGTCGAGAGCCCTTTCGAGAATCTGCAGAAACTTTTTCCGGCCACTGTCGCGATGTTGCTCGAGCAGTGCCCCGAAGCGAAGGGTGTGCATTTGAACAGTCGTCAGGTAATGAGAGAACCCTTCATAAAGTTCGTTAAAATAAAGGCGCTGCAATTCTTCAGCCTGATACCAGCCGTAAACACGGCTAAACTGGTTCCAGGTGACGAGCCCGGCAAGAAGCAGAGCAACAGGCAGAAGCAGCATTAACGATGTGCCGAGCAACACCTTTGGCCTGATTCCCATTTTGAAATCGATACCGAAAAAATACAGCCTCAGAAGAAAAACCGCGCCGATTATGGCAATCAGTCTTGCCAGGCTGAAAATCAGCCCCGCACTGGTTGCCAGAGGATGCTGCAGGTCTGCCAAAGGCACAGTGACTTTGAGCAGAGGCAGGTGGGCAAGCACCCGGT